>DASVOT010000304.1:0-2763 GCA_036383235.1 Chryseosolibacter sp. | reverse complement strand
TGCAGAGGCGCCCGCTCCGAAAAACGTTTGGCCAGCATTATCTTTTCTTGGGTTGGATAGGAGTTTTTTTTAGCAGCTCCGATTTCACCTCCAGCTCCAGAGCCTGCCTTGCAATGATCTTCTTCAGGCGCTCATTTTCTTCCTCAAGTGCTCGAAGCTCAGGATCAACCCTGCGATAGGATGGCTTCAATCCTTCGGCTCCCTTTGCGAGATACTTCTGTTTCCAGCGAGATAGTAAGGTAGGCGATAGATTGTATTTACGGCAGGTTTCCGTGAATCCCTCCCGTTCGGCTTCGCGGATAATGCTGAGCCGTTCTTCCGGCGTGAATGATCTTCTTGTTTTTGTCATATTTCCCTAAATTTAACTGTTACAAATCTGTTTTCAGATTCGTGTCCAGTCTTTTAGGGGGCTAATACACGGGACACACTCTTGCACATTTCAGCAGGGATCAAATGGCAAGCTTAAGAATTACTCCAATTACGGCCGCCGCGGCGATGATCAGCGGCTCAGGCAGTTTTCTGAACCTCCAGAGAATGGTGATCGTAGCAAGGGCGATGATGACCGTCGCAAGATCGGTAAGGGTCCTTTTTCCAAGCACGAGTACCGCCCCGGCAATGGCACCCACGGCAGCTGCTGTAACTCCATCAACGAATGCTTTGATGCCTGGATGTCTGCCATATTTTTTGAAGTAGGGCGCGGGAATTATTGTGAAGAGATAACAGGGGATGAAGGTTGCAAGTGCCGCGACTACAGCTCCTGAAGGTCCCGCTACCAAATACCCTATGAACCCGACGGTAATCACGATCGGCCCCGGAGTAATCATGGCAACCGCTACGGCGTCAAGGAACTGTTGTTCGGTCAGCCACTGGAACTCTTTTACAACGCCTCCGTAGAGAAAGGGCACAATGGCCAGTCCGCTTCCAAAAACAAACGCGCCCGCTTTTGTGAAGAACCATGCGATCTCAAGGAGCTTCGAATCAGGGGCCATTGGTTGAAGCTGTAGCAAAACGGAAGGAAAGTAACTGGCCGCCGAACCAGACAGCCACGCCGGCGGTGTCCTTGTAAGGCACACTGCACATCCGCTGAGCAAGATCAGCCATAAGATTTCCTGCTCCGTGATAAGCGTCGTAATGGCAAGGACCAGAAATATAACCCAGAGCAATCGGTCCCTGCCGATACTTTTAGTTGTGAGCTTATAACTCCCAATTGCGATAATACCGATCACTGCGGCTCCCACGCCGTAAAAAACAGCTTGCATCCATGGAAGGCCTCCATAAGCCACGTAGGCACGACCGATACCCATGACCATAAGGAATGATGGGATAACAAAAGCGATTCCCGCAAGCGTTGCCCCCAGCGTGCGGTAATGGACAAAGCCGATGTAAATAGCAAGCTGCGCGGCGAGGGGTCCCGGAGCAAGTTGTGACAAGGCGAGCCCTTCTTTATAGTCATCCTCACTGATCCATTTTTTGCTGTCGACCAGGTCCCGGTGCATGTAGCCGACGAGCGCAACGGGACCGCCGAAGCCCCATGTTCCCAACTTCAGAAAGTACAGCGTGAGGTCTTTGACTGAATACGTCGGTTGGCTGGCATCCATGCATTGTTATTTAGGGAACCACGTATGCTTTTCATCCTGAACATATTTCGCCCAACTGTAGAGCGCATCGTACAACGTCATGCCGATACGCAGCATTTCAGAGTCGTCCTTGTAGTTGTAAGAGAGTCCCGCCGATATTGCCCAGAGTCCGGCGGCTTGCGGGGCCAGGTCAAAGCGATCCGTGTCCGCTCCACGAACGATCCTGGCGATGTGCAAGACAGCCGGGTCCGTAATGTTGTGCTTCCGGACGATATAATCATAGGTGCAGTATTCGCCTTCGTGTGTGTACTCCGCGCCGGGGAGGTCGTATGGAATGGCATTTAATTCTTTTGCCTTTTCAAAGACTTTGTCTTGTGGAACATACATGAACTCAGCATCGGAGTCCACGAAGTTTTTGATAAGCCATGGACATGCGATCCGGTCAATCTTGGGTTGTTCACGAGTGATCCATTTCATGTGGATAAGATATTGTGTCGTACAATCTTACGGCCCGGGAAACGGAATAGATAGAACATAATTTACGGTTTGTATTTTCTTTACTTTTCCCGTGATTTTTTCCGGTAGGCCGAAGGGGTTTTGCCAGTGAATTTCTTGAAAATCCGGTTAAAGTGGCTTTGATCTGAAAAGCCGGTGAGGTATGCAATTTCCCCCAGAGAATAGTTGGATTCATTCAGCAATTGAAGCGCCTTTTCAATACGCAGTTTTCGTATATAGTCTCCGAACGAGAGGTTGTCAAAATATTTGGAGAACTCGCGGGACAAATACGAGGGGTGAACATTCAAGGTTTTCGAGACCTGGGTCAGGCTGAGCGAAAGGCTGGTATCCAGCTGATCCTGGATTATTTCCTTCAGTTCTTTTGCCCATGAGGGTACGCTGCTTGACCGCGACTTTTTCTTCAGAAATTTTTTGTATACGTCGAGTAACAGTCTTTCGGCGGGATTTTGAGTATGCTTTTCGTTTTGAAGGTGTCCGGCCCAGGCATATAACGCGTCGTAGATCATCATTCCTTTTTCCAATAAGGCATGATCGTCTTTTGTCTCATAGGCAAGGCCGGCGGATATTGCCCACAAGCCAGATGCCTGGCTGGCGAGCTCATGCCGGTCGGTATCGGCGCCCCGGATGATGAGGCACATTTTGTGGATGGCTCGGTCATTGATCTTGTGCT
>DASVOT010000303.1:0-3312 GCA_036383235.1 Chryseosolibacter sp. | reverse complement strand
TCCGCCGGAACAGGCACGCAAGGTACTCATTCATGAGTTGATCGTACTTTCCTTCCCGAAGCTGCAGGTACCGGCTTTCGGTGTGCGAGAGGATTTCCGGCAGCTCGCCGGCGAGGTCGTAAAGCTTTGCGGTAACGAGCGAGAGAGACGTCGCGGCAGGGCTCGCGAAATGTTGCTGGTTGATATTAACGCCGATTCCTGCGATGGTCTGGACGATGGCAGAGCCCTGGAGCTGGTTTTCAATTAAGATGCCTGAAATTTTTTTTTCGTGAACTAAAATGTCGTTTGGCCACTTTATGTGTATAGTGTGAGATAATTTGTCCTTCAAATAATCCTTCAGGGCCAGGCAAATCGCGATATTCAGAAAAAACTGCTTGCTGATAGCCAGGAATTTCGGCCTTAGGATCAATGAAAACGTAAGATTTTTACCAGGTTGGGCCTCCCATGTGTTGCCGCGCTGCCCTCTGCCGGCGGTTTGCCGGTCAGTGATCACCACCGTGCCTTCATTGGCGGCCGATTGCTGACTGATTTCAAGGGCCAGGGCGTTTGTGGAAGGACATTCTGTCACAAAAACCAGATTCTTGCCCACGAAAAGGGTTTTGGCAGGGATTTTATACAAAGTATTTAATTAATTTTGTTAGTTATTAAAATACCACTTAAAAAACGAAGATAGCTTAATGATCAAAAAAAGGAAGGGCGTCAGTTCCGAGAAGCTCAGTGAAGTCATTGTGAAAGGCATGCAGGAGAAAAAGGCAACTGACATCGTGGTTCTGGACCTTCGAAAAGTTAAAAATGCGGTAGCGGATTTTTTTGTAATTTGTTCGGGCAACTCCGACAAGCAACTGGATGCCATTACCGATTCCGTCGATCAGGAAGTATATAAGGCCCTGAGAGAAAATCCCTGGCACACCGAAGGCAAAAACAATAAAGAATGGATGCTGCTCGACTATATAGACGTCGTCGCACATGTTTTTAAAAAAGACCGGAGGGAGTTCTATTCTTTGGAGCGGTTGTGGGGGGATGCCGACATCCGGGAAATAAGCTAAATGAACCCCTTCCTGGCAGTTTCCAACAATCACGTTATTTTCACGACAATTAAAAAGGACAGATAAAACAGTAAAATGGCTGACAAGAAAGAAAATAATAAACCTCTGTTGCCCAATAAGCCACCACGCGGAAATTACCAGATCTGGGTGATCCTGGCGACTATTGCGGTGATCTTCGGGGTTATGTATATAAACAACTCGAGCGACCTGAAGGAGGTGACCCAGGCCGAATTCGAGCAGATGGTGAAGAGCGGCGACGTGAAGAAGGTCGCCCTGATCAAGAATAAAGACATCGTTGAGATCACCCTTAAAACAGAGGCTTTACAAAACGCAAAATACCGTCAGCAGCTCGAAGACGGTCCCCTGGGCGGAAGCAGCAGTGGCCCGCACTACAAGCTTACCATCACTTCGATCGATCGTTTTGATGAAAAGTACGAAGAGCTCGTCAACAAATTGCCGGACGCCAACCGTCCCGAATACACTTCCGAAAACAGGGAGGATTACTTCGGTGTCTTCATCCAGTGGGGATTCCTGTTCCTTCTCCTGTTCGGATTCTGGATGCTGATGCGCCGGATGACGGGCGGCGGAGGCCCTGGCGGACAGATCTTCAACATTGGAAAATCAAAGGCAGCTCTCTTCGACGCCGAGAATAAAGTGAAGATCACTTTCGAGGATGTCGCCGGCCTTGATGAGGCCAAGGAAGAGGTGAAGGAGATCGTGGATTTCCTCAAGAACCCGGGAAAGTTTACAAAGCTCGGAGGCAAAATCCCCAAGGGAGCGTTGCTCGTCGGCCCCCCGGGTACGGGTAAAACGCTGTTGGCAAAGGCGGTCGCCGGTGAGGCGGCGGTGCCCTTTTTCTCCCTTTCAGGATCCGATTTCGTGGAGATGTTCGTCGGCGTTGGCGCTGCGCGGGTACGCGACCTTTTCAAGCAGGCAAAAGAGAAAGCTCCCTGTATCGTATTCATCGACGAAATCGACGCCATCGGCCGGAGCCGTGGGCGCGGACAATTGCCCGGCGCGAACGACGAACGCGAAAACACCCTGAACTCCCTTCTTGTTGAAATGGACGGATTCGCAACCGACTCCGGTGTTATTATCCTTGCGGCAACCAACCGCCCTGACGTACTCGACTCCGCGCTCTTGCGCCCGGGCCGTTTCGACCGGCAGATCAGCATCGATAAACCGGATATTGTCGGCAGGGAAGCGATATTCAAGACTCACCTGAAACCCATCAAGCTCGACGCTACCGTCGATCCTAAAAAACTGGCAGCACAGACCCCTGGTTTTGCCGGCGCCGAGATCGCGAACGTCTGCAACGAAGCAGCTCTCATCGCCGCCCGGCGCGACAAAAAGGCGGTCGACATGCAGGACTTCCAGGACGCCATCGACCGGGTGATCGGCGGACTTGAAAAGAAAAACAAGATCATCTCCCCCGAAGAGAAAAAGATCGTCGCCTTCCACGAGGCGGGTCACGCCGTCGCAGGATGGTTCCTGGAACACGCCGACCCGCTGGTGAAAGTGAGCATCGTGCCGCGCGGCGTAGCAGCGCTGGGATATGCCCAGTACCTTCCAAAGGAACAGTTCCTTTATCAGACCGAGCAGATGATGGACGAAATGTGCATGGCCTTCGGCGGCCGGGCAGCAGAAGAGATCGTGTTCGGAAAGATCTCAACCGGAGCTCTGAGCGATCTTGAACGCATTACGAAGATGGCCTACGGTATGGTCACGATCTATGGTATGACCAAAGCGATCGGCAACATGTCGTATTACGATTCCAAACAGGCTGACACCTACGCGTTCCAGAAGCCATACTCCGATGCTACTGCCGAAAAAATAGATAAGGAAGTAAGAAGCATCATCGAGGAAGCCTACCAGCGAACCGTTGAGCTGCTCACGCGCCATCGCCAGTACCTTGACGTGATTGCAAAGGAATTGCTCGAAAAGGAAATCCTGTTCCAGGCCGACCTTGAAAGACTGATCGGCAAACGTCCCTTCGACAAACCGACCACCTATCAGCAGTACACCAACGGACAGGGTAAGTATGAGAAGAAAAAACAGGAGAGCGAACAGCCAGGCGTCGACCCCACGCCGACCCTTGAAGGCGATGCGCCCAATAAAGTAGCCTCTAGTTAATTGACGGATAAATCTTATTTTTGAAACTCAGGTTGTGCAGCCTGAGTTTTTTTTTGATCCTGTGGCGAGGGCCTGCCAGCAGAAAGCAGTTTTCGCCAAGGCACTAAGAGATACCAAAAAACTTAGTGTCTTT
>DASVOT010000302.1:0-7828 GCA_036383235.1 Chryseosolibacter sp. | reverse complement strand
CAATACCTTTTTCATGTCGATGTGTAAAAAATTTCAAATCCATTTACATCGACTCTCTATAAATTTTGATACCAACCTGCGGCTGTATCAGCGCCATCCGGGATGAACCGTGATTGCAGGAAGGGTTAAAAGGAAGTTATTTCACGCTAAAAAGGAGACTAGCGCTTTCAAGGGATTTCTTTCGATCGATCTTTCTGGTTTCCGTGGCGTGAAACCCGGCAACGAAGTGCACTTCCTTCGGCAGCTCATAGGGGGATACGGCTTCTTTCAGCTCATCGAGCGACTGAAGCAGTAATTCTGAGGAGAATTGTACACCTTCAAGTACGAGCACAATCTTGCTCCCCAGCTTTTCATCCGGCAAAGCGGCAATAAAAAAACGATGACGAAGTTGGTGTCTTTTAAAGATTTTTTCCAGCACCTTCTCGACTTTCTCGGGCACGACCTTTACGCCGCCGGTATTGATCACGGTGTCAAGGCGTCCGAGCCATAAAAACTTACCTGGAGCGGTGATCTCGACAAGGTCATTGGTCACAACGGGGTGGCCAAGGTAAGCGGCTTTTATCACCAGGCATCCCCGCGTGTCGCGACTGACCTCGATATCCGGCAGCGTTTCAAAATACGGCTGCTTCATCCGCGTGTTGATCAACCTCAGCGCGATGTGAGAAACTGTTTCCGTCATTCCATAGGTCTCATAACAGGTGCACTGGAAACGGTCGAGTTCTTCTCGGTTTGTCTCGTTCAGGGGGGCCCCGCCGATGAGAATGGTATCCAGGTTGTTCAGCAAGTGTGGATGTTTTGACTCAAGAATCGCGTTGACCTGGTAAGGAACGAATGCGGTGAATTGTACACATTTATCAACGGGAATCTTGATCAGCGGATTGGCGGACGGGTCGACGGCCACGATGCGCAGGCCGCTCGTCAGGGATCTGACCAACATCATTTTTCCGGCGATGTATTTTGTGTCGATCGCCACCAGCGCCGAAGAAAATTTCCGGAGGTTGATCTTCTTTGCCGTCATCACGGCGCTGGCGATCATCTGCGTTCTTGTCAGGGCGATGGTCTTCGGTGCGCCCGTCGAACCGCTTGTGGTCATCTCGAAGCGATCCACTCCCTGCATCCACGCCCGGATGAACTCAAAAGTAGTTCCTTCAAAGGGGGTTCGCGACTCTTCCTTTCCCTGGAGAATATTGTCCAGTAAAACATTTCTTCCGTTGATCCACATATCCCGGTAGGGATATCCGTCGTTCGTTGCGTCTTCGAGGCGCTCGGAGAAAGTTGACGTCGGCATCTGTAACATAGCGTGTGCGCGGCTCGATCGTGCATCGTGCCAGCGCCGATAAAATTACGGAAACTGCGGATATCGCGACCAATCCGGATTCCTTTTTTCGATGAAAGCGTTCTTTCCTTCTTTCGCCTCATCACTCAGATAATAGAGCAGCGTGGCGTTGCCGGCCAGTTCCTGGATCCCCGCCTGGCCATCCAGCTCGGCGTTGAACGAAGATTTTAACATGCGGATAGCCAGCGGACTTTTGGCGATGATCTTCCTGGCCCACTCCACATAGGTGTCTTCGAGCTTGTCGAGGGCGACCACTTTATTCACGAGGCCCATGTCGAGGGCTTCTTTCGCATCGTACTGATCGCAGAGGTACCAGATCTCCCGGGCTTTTTTCTGTCCTACGATCCGCGCAAGGTAGGAGGCACCGAATCCACCGTCGAAACTTCCAACCTTCGGTCCCGTTTGCCCGAAGCGCGCGTTTTCCGCCGCAATGGTCAGATCGCATACCACATGCAGCACGTGGCCCCCCCCGATGGCCCACCCGGCGACTGCCGCGATCACTGGCTTGGGTATGGAACGAATGAGCTTTTGCAGATCGAGGACGTTCAGGCGCGGGACCGTATCCTGGCCGACGTACCCTCCATGACCGCGGACCCTTTGGTCACCCCCGCTGCAAAAGGCCTGCCCGCCTTCGCCGGTAAGAACAACCACACGGATACTGGCATCTTCCCGGCAGTGGTACATCGCGTCGATCATTTCCTGCACCGTGAGCGGCGTGAACGCATTGTGTACCTCCGGACGATTGATGCTGATGCGCGCAATGCCGTCGAATTTATGGAAAAGGATCTCTTTGTATTCCCGAAGCGGAACCCACGCGTGTTTAAGATTCATAGCTCTTTTTGATTTTCATTTTCAACTCTTCAAATACATTCTTGCTGGTGGCGGTGTCTGTTTCAAGCTCCAGAACACTGACCTCGCTTTTGCCTTCCCCGACGAATTTACCTACACTATCTTCCAGCTGTCCCCCGCCTTCCGCTCTGAGGTATTGGAAGCCGAACTCCTCGCAAAGTTTTTTTGCGTTCAGCATTTGCCGCGTGATGAAATATTCGCGCGCCTCCGGCAGCGACGAAGGACCCTCCAGGATGTCAAAGATCAATCCTCCGTGGTTATTGAGCAACAGGATTCTCAGATTTTGCACCGGGTAATGATGCCAGAAGGCGTTGCGGTCGTAAAAGAACGCCAGGTCTCCCGTGATGAGGAAGTTCTGCCTGGCGGAAACCAATGAGTGCCCCACGGCCGTGCTGGTGCAGCCGTCAATGCCACTGGTGCCGCGATTGGAGAAAACGCGCACGCCCGTTTTCCCCGCGCTCAATCCGAAAAAATTCGCATACCTCACGCTCATGCTGTTCGCCAGGTGGAGATTCGCGTTCGCGGGCAGATTCGCCAGGAGACTACCCACGATCCTGAGCTCACCTCCGGTCCGGGCGCCAAGAAAATCATCCAGTACTTTTCCGGCGCGCTCCTCTTCAGCCTGCCACCGCGCGCGATAGTCTCTCTGCCTTTGATCCGGCGCGTCGAGCGATGAAAGAAAATCGAGAACCGTATCGGGAGAAGTGCGGAGGATCGCCGTGAGGTTGGTAAACGTGTCGGCCACAGGGCCTGCCTCCTGAATATGCCAGTGATGACGCGCGGGATACTTCCTTAAAAAAATCTTCAGGTTCTTGGAGATCAGCGATTGGCCGAACGTGATGAGCAGGTCGGGTTGAAGCGCTTCCTTCCGGCCCTGAGGCGCCTGGCCCATAAAGAGATCGGCGTGCCGGATCACGCCGTTCGCCTCATGCAGATTGGAAATGATGTCTGCTGCCACAGCAACCCCGCTCTTCTTTTGGAGCCTTGAAAGAGCTGCAATCGTGGCGGGCTCCGTATCCTGCTGGCCACCCACTACGAGTATTCTGTGAACGTTCCGCCACTCGCGGCTCAGTTTTTCTTTAGTCTCGTCACTCAGCCCGGGTATGGAGGGATGCTCTTCTATAATGCGTACGTCTTTGCTGTAGGTGATGGCTCCGTCGGCTGGCGAGGGGTAAAGGGGTTCGCGGAAAGGAGCGTTGATGTGCACAGGCCCGCAGGGCAGTTGCGAGGCCAGGTTCAGCGCTTCGTTCACGGTCCGGTTGATGGCCCAGACGGAATCGGCTTCCTCGTAGTCCTGGGGAAGCTGAAAATATTTTTTTACGTGCTTGCCGAAGATCTCGGTCTGGAAGATGGTCTGGCCGTCCAGCTGCGCGATCCATTCAGCGGGGCGGTCTGCGGTCAGGATGACGAGTGGTGTCTGGCTGAAATATGCTTCGGCGATGGCCGGCGCCAGGTTATAGACGGCCGTGCCCGAGGTGCAGACGACGATCACCGACCTACGCGACTGCTGTGCCATTCCCAGCGCGATGAAGCCGGCGCTTCTTTCGTCGCTGAAGATCTTCGCCTGGATCCCGGGGTGACGGATAAACGCCAGCGCCAAAGGCGCGCTGCGCGAACCGGGACACAACACGACCTGCCTGATGTTTTTTCGGACACAAACTTCCGCGATGTCATAGATCGGTTGGTATCGCATTTAAAGAATGACGTTGAGAAGCGTGTTGAATTTCATTTCGGTCTCCTCCCATTCTTTTTCCGGAACCGAGTCGATCGTCACGCCCGCGCCGGCATATAAGATTCCCTGGTTGCCGGAGATCTGCATACATCGCAGGTTTACAAACAGGTCGATGTTTCTCCTGACATTCACAGGGCCGAGATATCCGGAATAAAATCCGCGGTGATATCCTTCGTGCGCGGAAAGGAATTCAAATGAAGTCTCCTGCGGCATGCCGCACACTGCCGCGGTCGGATGCAACAGCTGCAGCATGACCGATCCCAGCTGGGGAAAGTTGGTGGCCTTCATGTCGACCTGAAATTCCGATTTCAGGTGCATGAGATTGCCGGCGATGACCGTGCGGGGTCCATGCTCTTCGTATTCACGCAAACGTATTTTTTTGAAACAGCTGATCACATATCTTTCCACGAGCGCCTGTTCTTCGATTTCCTTCTGTGTCCAGGCGACGGACTTGATGTTCATTCCCGGATCATAGGGCTGCGTTCCCGCAAGGGCAACGGTTTTAAAAATCCGTTTATCCTGCACAGCGACCAGCACTTCGGGACTTGCCCCGAGCCAGGTGCCAACGCCCGGGATACTGACAAAGGAGATCAGCGCCTGGGGATAACTGGAACAAAGCCTTTGAAAGGCGTGCACAATATCGAAAGATTCCGGGAGCGTGATGACGCGGGTCCGCGACGGCACGACCTTCTCGAACGTGCCACTCTCTATTTCACTGACAATCCGCTGCACGAGCGCGACGAACGATTCCTGTCCGATCCCTTCGGCTATGCCGATGAGGGGAGCGGCCCGGCGTGCCGGCGTCGGTGCGGCGGACTTTAACTTCTCCTCCAGCCATGCAGCGGAACGGCTTTCGACGTTGCTGTCACCCCTTTTCAAAGCGTCCTTCTCGAAAGAGAAAAAGAAATCCGCCGGTAAGAACAGGCGGGGATCCCTCTTATCGAAGGGCGCCATCAGGAAACCCGGTTCGAGATCTTCCAGCAGGTCTTCTTCCTTGAGCGTGCGGCAATTCTCGGAGATGATGAGGTGCTTTGTCTCAGAGCCGGGCAGCCGCCATAACGCAAGGGGAGTGCGGCTGTCTTCGCATAATGAAAGCAGAAATGACAACAACTCTCTCTCCGAATGTTTTAAAGATGAAACGGCAGCCAGTGTATTCATGAACCGGGGATACTTTTTTGTTCTCTCTTATCCAGGACAGCCAGCGTGATGCGGCTGATGCACACCAGCTCCTCGCGCTCATTCACGATCCGCACTTCCCAAACCTGCGTCTTTTTGCCGATGTGAACGGGTTTCGTCACACCCTTCACATGGCCGTGCCGGACACTGCGGATGTGGTTCGCGTTTATCTCCAGGCCCACGCAAAATTGCTGATCCATGTCCACACAGCAGGTGGCCGCTACACTTCCCATCGTCTCAGCCAGCGCAACCGAGGCGCCACCATGCAGCAGACCGAGCGGTTGATGCGTCCGGGCGTCCACAGGCATTTTCGCCTCGAGATAATCAGGTCCAATGGCAGTAAACTCTATGCCGATACCTTCGGCCATGGTGTTCCTGGACAGGCGGTTGAGCGCCTCCACTGTGACCTTGTCATTAAATATGCCCATGAGTCCGGAGTTAAGTGAGGCATCAGCGTCCATCTTTCAACAATTTTCCTATTTTTGCCGCCCTGCCTGCTTAGTGCGGGGCCAAAATAATGCAAAATTGATCAGTAAAAAAGTTTACCTGGTACGACACGGTCAGACAGACTTCAACCTCAGGAACATTGTGCAGGGAAGTGGTGTGGATACTGATCTGAACGACCTGGGACGAAACCAGGCGGCCTTGTTCTATAGCACCTACAGGCATATTCCATTTGACAAGGTGTATACCTCCGCTTTAAAGAGAAGCCGGCAGTCTGTCGAGCAGTTCATCGCGGACGGAATTCCCCATGACGCCCTCGTCGGATTGAATGAGATCAGCTGGGGGACAAAAGAAGGACACCGCGTTACACCTGAGGAAGATGCCTACTACCACTACATGCTCGAGCAGTGGAGGCATGGCAATACGCACATGAAGATCGAGGGAGGGGAGAGTCCGGAGGATGTCGTGAAACGGATGAAGCCCGCTGTTGATTATATCATGTCGCATCCGCAGGAAAAAACAATTCTGGTATGCATGCACGGACGGGCGATCCGGATCCTGCTCTGCTACCTCCTGCATTATCCCCTGAAGGCGATGGATATGTTTGAACATCAGAACCTCGGCCTCTATCTTCTGCATTACGGCGGCTCCATGTTCGCCATTGAAAAATACAACGACGATGCTCATATGCGGCCCAGCTGAGCAAGCGCTGACCGCGCTTTGCTGTCAATGCTGTTTTTGTACTCGTGCCGTTTGTAGGTGAGTGCCCTTTCAAAATATTCCGCCGCCCGCTGCGGTTCGTTGCGCGACTGATAAATATATCCGAGCTGAAGACACGCGTTTGGAGCAAAATACCAGTTCTCCAGTCCTGTCATGGCAATGGTTTTGTCGTAAAGTCCGGTGGCCTCGGGCTTTCCGAGCTTATGCGCCAGCCGCGCCCTCCGGTAATAATATTCAACCTTGTCCTTGCCGGTTGCGAAATCGTTTTCGGTGAGCGTTGACAACAGCGCTCCCGCTTCCTCATAGTAGCCGCCATCCGTATAAAAGCGGATGCGGGACAACGCGATGTTGGGCGGATTTTTTTCCGCCAGGCTGCGGGCGGCGGATTTGTCGGCTTCGGTTGCTTCCTTCCCCTTGTTGCGCGCCTCCCGGAAGACCTCCAGCGCATCGTTCTCGTTTCCGTTCAGCCAGTAACAAAGACCGATTTTATACCACGCATCTTTAATGTAATTCTGACCCGGCTGATGATCGATGAACCAGCGATAGGATCGTATCGACTTGAGGTAATCACCCTTGTGAAGATAAGCCTCGCCTTGCAGATACCAGGCATAGTACAACGGTATCCCTGCAGCCGAATCCGACAACGTCGACAACAGGCCAAGGGCAAGCTCGCTTTGTGAATCTTTTATGGCAAGCGAGGCCGAGAGAAAGAGGATAAGCGGATTGCTTTTTTCCTGCCCGTGGACCTCCATCATGGCCGCGAGCGCAGGGCCGGCATCGGAGAGAACAAAACCCTGAACGAGGGCGCGCAGCAATCTGGCTTCAATGGCCAGCACGCTCCCCGAAGAGGCAACTCTTCCAAGGTCCGCCAAACCGGATGGCACTGATCCGCTCATGTTCAGGAGATTGAGCACCCAGCTGTATTTCTCGGGAACGGAACCGACAATGATCTCCAGCATCCCGGTGGTCTTCAGGATGGGTAGGTATTCGGGAAATTTTTCCTTGCATGACGCGGCAATCTGGTAAGCCTCCCGAAGCTGAAGGGCGGCGTCGAGCTCATGTCCGAATTTCAGGTAGACAAACGCCAATTGAAGCCGAAATTCCGCCTGGAGAAACTGGTAGGCGCGGGGAGAAGCCCTGATGCGGCGGTCGAGGCGCTTTAGAAACCTGTCTTCATATTCGGGAAACCTGGAATAATCTTCTGTGACCAGCAGCTCGACCGTTTCGGCCAGGGAAGCGATGTACACCCCTTCAGCGGAATCATCGTCGCCAACGATCGCCAGCGCTTCCTGCGGCCGGAGGTTCAAAGCCAGGTCATACGCCTGCCGGAGCTGGCCGCTGAATGCCAGGTCCTGCGCGGCGGCGCTGCCGGCGAGGAATAAAAAAAGGCAAGCCGCGCAGCTTGCCCTGATCCATATCCTGCAAAATAAATGGCTATTCGACTTTTTTCCTTCGGCTGGAAGCGGCGACCGGTGTCTTCGAGGTTTTGGGCTTGTCTCCTTCATCTAACGAATCCATGTCAACATCCGCTAAAATACGACCGGAATGCTCATCGATCACAATTTTTTTCT
>DASVOT010000301.1:0-2109 GCA_036383235.1 Chryseosolibacter sp. | reverse complement strand
GCGGTTCAGCTTCGCATATTCAAGCGCTTCGTCGACGGTAACCGTAAACAGCGGTATTTCCTCCGGCAAAACAAGCTGGAACTGTTCATCATCATTGAGGCCGATATAAGAACGAAGCTGGAGTTTCGCATTCTCGAGATTCAGGCTTGCCTGTGCCACCTGCTGCCGGGAGGTCAGCAGTTGTAGCTCCACTTGGAGGAGCTTGTCGAGCGACGTGGTGCCGATGTTATACCTCCCCTGCTCGATCTTGTAAATCGTGTCATTGTTGGCCAGGTTAAAATTTGCGATCTGGTGATTGATCTGCTGTTCGAGCACATTGAAAAAACGGCTGACCGCTGTCCCGGCAATAGTCTCCATCTCTTCCACGTACTCGCGCTTCGACTCTTCATAGATCAACGGCTGGATCCTTTTGTTCCACCGGTAGCTGTTGAAGGAAAACAACGGCTGATTCAACGCCACGTTAAAGACACTTCCGCTCCATTGCTCAGCCAGGGCGGTTTCATCGTTATAGTCGCGGAAGAACCGAAGACCTGAATTCGCGGAAATGATTCCCCCCGTGAACGACAGTGGCTGCCACAATTGCATGGCCACCTGGTTGTTCATCTGCTGAACGGGGATATAGCGGTTGGTCCCGTCGGGCTGAATGATCTGGTTCACCGTTTTGTAATATACCGGGAGTTGCCCGGTGAGTCTCAGCTGCGGGTTGTAGTTTGTTTTGTACGAGCGGTACGCCCAGAACCGGTTTTCTTTTCTTGTTTCCGCCCACTTGGACGAAGGCGATTGATTTTTTGCACGCGCAATGATGTCGTCCAGGGTGAATTGCTGTTGTGCCGTGGAGGGTGGCGAAAGAAGGAGGAAACAAGCGAAACACAGAAGACCTGTTGATAAAAATCTATTCATAGCGAAGTGAGGTGATTGGGTCTTGGCTGGCGGCCTTTCGCGCGGGCGCGATTCCAAAGATCAACCCGACCGTTGCGGCGACGCCAAATGATAAAACGATTGATGTAAAGCTGATGGCCGTAGGGATGTTTGCAAATTCCGATACGACGAAGGCCATCGAGATGCCCAGGATGACGCCAATCAGGCCGCCCGAGATACTGATCATAATCGATTCAAACAGGAACTGCTGGGTCACGTCGCTCTTCTTCGCACCAATGGACAGCCGCAGCCCGATCTCCTTGATTCGTTCCAGCACGGAGGCAAGCATGATGTTCATGATGCCGATGCCTCCGACGAGCAACGATATACCCGCGATGGCGCCCAGCACATAGTTGAAGATGTCGTTGGTGCGTTGCTGCTGTTTGAGTAAGAGCTCGGGAATTTCGATCTCGAAATCGACCATATCGTAGTGCTTTCTCTTCAGCAACCGCGAAAGGATTTCCGCGGATGGCTGCAGCGACGGCGTCTGGTCGACCTGTATCACCAGCCGGTCCAGCTGATGATAATTTTTCTTTTCGCTCTCGCTTTCCGAATCACCCGCCGTTCCTCTGCTTCTTCCGGCGGCAGCGGCCTGGCGCAGCTGCGTGGCCGTGAGCTTATCCCGGTTCTTGTACCGGATCAGCATGGTGTACAGAGGCACATAGATGTCCATGTTGAAATCACGGATTCCAAGTTTGCTGATGCTGTTCTCAGAAATAAACCTTTCGTTGAGCACGCCGATGATCGAAAGCCAGTGCGGCCCTACTTTTATGCTCTTGCCAATGGGGTTTTCGGTAGGGAAAAACCGTGTCTTGATGGACTGGCCGATGATACAAACGGGGGCGCCTGTTTTGCGCTGATCGTCGGTAAACATCATCCCCTCCTGCATCTCGAAATTGAAGATCTCGAAATAGGAGGGTTCGACGCCCACGAGTTTGGCTGAACGCCTGAAACCGCTTCTTACCACCGTACTCTCCAGGATTATTTCAGGGCTGATCTTGGTCAGGGAAGGAATGGTCTCCCGGATGCTGGTTACATCGCGAATGGTAAGGCCGGGAGAAAATTTCTTTTTTTCCTTGGCTCCGATGGTTTCCTCCACTTTCTCTTCCTCCTGCTCCACCACCGGCTTCACCACGATGTTGTTGACGCCCACCAGCTTGATCTGTTCGAGGATTTCCTGTTGAGCGCCGT
>DASVOT010000300.1:0-11959 GCA_036383235.1 Chryseosolibacter sp. | reverse complement strand
AGAATTCAGGGACCGCGCGAAATCGCCCCTGGAACCGGATGCGTTTGCCAGATTTGAAGGCCATGATTTTTTTCCCATCGACCTGAATTACCGTGTAAAGGCAAAGCTCGCAATCGCCGAAGGCACACCGTTCTTTAACATGAAGACTACAACGTCACGCTTCAGCACGGAACGCGTCTATGGCTACGTCACGTTCACCCTTTCGGAAAAAGAATTCCGCCTGCCGGTGTACCAATCCAAAGACCTGATGCAAACGAAAGAATACGCCGACTACCTTTTCTTTCCCTTCACGGATGAGACAAACGGAAAGGAGACCTACGGCGGTGGAAGATATATCGACCTGAGGATCCCGAAGGAAGGCGACAACGTCGTCATCGATTTTAACATGGCCTATAACCCGTACTGTGCCTACAGCTCCCGGTTTTCATGTCCGCTGGTACCCGCGGAAAACCAGCTGGATATCCAGGTGCCCGCGGGGGTGAGGTATCACAAAAAAGAAGAAAAGCTAACGCCGGACCCGACGCTGCCCGATTCCACCACGTTCAGCAAGCCCGATGTGCCACCTGAATTTCCAGGCGGTTATGAAGCCCTGTACAAATTCATCTCTTCAAATATGATCTACCCCAGGGCTGCCGTGGAGGCGAAGACACAAGGGTCTGTATATGTGCAGTTCGTTGTGGCGGCTGACGGCTCGATTACCGACGTAAGAACGGTCAAGGGACTTTCCCGAGAATGTGACCAGGAGGCAGAGCGCGTCGTTTCCCTGATGCCGAAATGGAAGCCGGGCAAAATCAATGGTAAAGCGGTATTCGTCAGATATATTCTGCCGGTCAAGTTCAAAGGGCAGGCGGGGTGGAACAAGCAATAGGCTGACCAGAACACATTTCCCGCACCGCCAAGAAAACACTCTCCCCTTACATCCCTGTCCAAAGATCATTGTCTTTTTCTGGTCGCCGCACTCTATAATATTTCCGTATTGACGTGTTGATTGATCTTATGCAGCTCAAGAATGGTCGTCCCGCCATTCTCGCTTTCCCGATACATCGGAACGAATTTGCGGTTGAATTTTATTTCCGCGTACGTATACGAAGTTCGCTGAAGCACAGAGTTCGAGAACACATCGTCAAAACCTTTTACCAGCACATACACTTCCAGGTCAGAGGTTTTCATGTTCTCTTCTGTTAACCCCAACAGGGGACTTGTATCATCAATAGGGTGCACCACCGTCCAGTTCATCGGAAGGTTGTCAACCCGGCTGCGCTCCAGGGCGAGGTCGTAGAACTTGTAGGAAGATTTTCCATTTTCCGTTGCCAGTAAAGCGACGTTCACCCGGATGACCACATCCGTTAAAGTATGGTTGTCTTTAATCGACGCAAAGCGAAACATCAGGGCCTTCCCCCCGCGGTACGGCCCGATGATCGCGTCGTCGCTGAACGCAAGAAAGGCTTTTGGCCTGGCGAACCTCCCGTAGATCAGACCGGTCACAATCGCAAAAGACATGAATCCCAGCATCGCTTCGATGGAAGAAATAACGCCGGCGATATCCCCGACAGGGTTGACCCTGCCGTAGCCCACAGTCGTAAACGTCTGGGCGCTGAAAAAAAACAATTCCTTGAAATACGCCCAGGAGGTCGTACCCAGCAGACCCTGGAATTCCCGGGGCCCGGCCAGGACATAGAGAAAAGTGAAAACCAAATTGATCGCAATAAAGGACGTAATGATCACAGTCGCAAAGCCCGACGTGGACAGGGTAAGGAAAGTGTGAAATACGCTAAACCGGTCCCAAAAAGGGTGGCCCTCTTTCTTTACGTTAAAAGTGCCGTCGCGATTAATGAAGCGACCGCCGTAATTGGGATTCGACCCAAAACCGGTGTCGTTATTGACTTTCGAAAAAGGGTTAATGGACTGGAACCTGGCCATAGCAGTAGTGATTAGACTGCAAAACTACTATAAATCGATTTGGCCTGTCAAACAATTAAAAACCCTTTTTAACGGCAACGGAAGAACATGATCGCGGCAATGCGCATAACGATCCGCGCCGGCGGTCCATTATAATTACAAAAATAGTTGTATGACTATAAACATAGTCTTACATTCGCCCATGGCGCACACAGAACTGACCAAAGCGGAAGAACAGGTAATGGGCATCCTGTGGAAGCTCGGAAAGGGTTTCCTGAAAGACATCATAAGGGAGTTCCCGCAGCCCCGGCCCGCATACACCACGGTTTCAACGGTGGTCCGCGTGTTGGTCCGGAAGGGATTTGTGGGATTCAGGGCCTACGGCAGGAACAACGAATACTACCCCCGCGTTTCCAAGGCGGAGCATTTCAGGCGCAAGCTCAAGCCCATCGTGGCCAACTATTTCAACGGCTCAAAGCGGGACCTCGCGTCCTTTTTCGCCAACACCCAGCTCAATCTTTCCGAGCTGGAAGAAGTGAAGAAGCTCATCGAACAAAAAATCAAAGCCCTGAAACATGATAAATGACATCCTCCCTCCCCCAGCGACCTATCTTATAAAGGTCTGCGCCTACGTGCTGGCGTTTTATTGTCCGTTCAGCCTGCTCCTGCGCCACACGACGTTCTTTACTATGAACAGGATCTTCCTCGTGTCGGGATTGTTGCTGTCGTTCGTGTTACCGCTGTACACGGGCCCGGTGCCGCATGCCATTTACAAGCCGGCGAGCTTGCCCGGTATGGATCCGCTTTTCGAAACGGCAGGATCGGTTGTGCCAACGGCAAGTGAACCCGGAGGCCTGCCCGATATAACCATGCTCTTTGTTGCAATCTACTTCATAGGCGTCGTCCTCCGGTTGATCCGGGTGAGCGTTTCAGTCGCCGGCATCATGCGGCTCAGGCGTCAGGGAGATCGCGGCTCGTATGATGGCGTGCGGGTTGTCCGTACGGACAGCGCTGTCGCGTTCACCTTTCTCCGCGATGTCTTCCTGCCAAAGTATGCAGTGGATCCCGCGATCCTCCGCCACGAGGCCGCGCATGTCCGGCAATATCACTGGGTCGACCTGCTGATCGCGGAGGCGGCTTCGATCGTTCTCTGGTTTAACCCCGTCATGATATTCTACAAGCGCGCGTTAAAACAACAACACGAATACCTGGCTGACAGCTCCGCTATCGCGAGCGGCATTGAGGCCGGAAAATACCTTGCCGCAATCGGAAGCCAGGTCGAACGCGCGACATCGGCTTCGCTCGTCAGTGGATTTCATTTCAAATCGATAAAAAAACGAATCAACATGCTAACAAGAAAAAGAACTCCCCTGTTTGCATCGGTGAGCTATGCCACCGTGCTTCCAATGATCCTCTTCGCTCTTACTGCGTTCGCGCCTAAAGATTTTCCGGAAGGGCGGCCGGGCGGGGAACAGGTCTCCCAGGATCCAGTGTCCCTCGGCTTGCCCATTGGCAAGGGGAATACGTACACGCTGGAGAGCGGATACGGCGAACGGATGCATCCCGTGCTCGGCGTGAAGCGCATGCACACGGGCATTGACTTCGCGGCGGAGGCGGGCGTGCCGGTTGTCTCCGCGGAGGCGGGCACCGTGGTGAAAGCGGAGTTCCTGAAGATGTGGGGAAACATCGTCATCGTGCGGCACAACGACACCTACACCACGTCATACTCGCACCTGAAGTCAATGGACGTTCGCGAAGGTGATGAGGTAACGAAGGGCCAGGTCATCGGGCAGGTAGGCAACACCGGTCTATCCGGCAAGAACCACCTCCACTTCGAGCTTCTCAGAAACGACAAGGCCATTGACCCCGTCGCGTATTTGCCGGCCCTCAGGTAGAGGGTTGGCCTTGGAAGCTTCCAGTCGTGTAGATTTGAAAATAAGACTCCCCTCCAGAGGGACTTCAGCCAGAATTCATCAAATGGCTATGAATTCCACACGCTGCCTCGATGGCGCCCAGGTTTTCCTGAGCGTGGCCTGCTTGGCAGGAGGTAAACAAATGAATGCAACCCCTAACCTACTGCCTTTCAATGCCTTAGAAGCTTTACCGGGAATGAGCAGCCAATAATGCCAGGCCTGACCGGTACCGCCAAGTTGATTTCACTTATATTGAACCAATATCTTACAAAGCGCGTTTGGGGATTAATGATCAAGAGGTATTCCATATCCACACACAATACTCCCGATTGGTTGGCTGCAACCAATGATCTGTCTGTCTATTCACCGGCCTGTTGTGCAACGCAATATTCGGCTCCTTTAGTCTTTCATGCCCTCGCGTCCGCCTGACGGACGACAATCCCTTCTTCAATTTTTACAATCCCTTCAGGAGAATCACCGGAGGGCTGTTAATCTTTTATACGCAATCTGAAATGCTATCATGGGCAGAAGAATGTTTAAGCTCAGTATGCTTGAGTACTCAAAAATCATTTTGTCGAAAATCAGCTTTGATAAACGACTGTTTAGAAAAGAATACAAAAAGGCATTCCGGTACCTTGACAATAATGAACGCACCGCCCTCAGGCAATGGGTGAGGGCCAAGTGGAGAACACTTCTCAGCGCGTAGAACCGTTCCTGAACCAGAATTACGTACCGATTTTCGTTCGGAAGACGAGATTATGCATTGTGTCACCCTTTAAAACATTTTTCCTTATGGATAATCGCAATGACGTTCGGCGGGATACATCTAAGGCTATGCTGGTGTTGTTCGTCCTATTCGTGGCAATCGTGCTGACAGAAGCGACGACCGGAACGCTCAGCTGGGTGACGTTCACAGGACTAATCATTACCGGCCTCCTCCTGTTCTGCTTCCCATAGACGACGGAGATAACATGCGCAAGCGTTACTGATGTAAAGCGGTCATGCACATGAAATAAAAATTGAATCAGATTCCAAAACAAAGTATCACCACAAATGAAATTCCAGATGATCATAACCGAGAATGATTACCAACGCCTGATGCGGCTTGTCGGGCGCGGCTCGTTTAAATCAAAGATACCCATTCCCGCCCATATGTTAGCCGAGCGGCTTGACTCCGCGAAGCTTTTTCCGCAAACTGAAATTCCGAAGAATGTCATCACCATGAACTCGCGGGCAAAGCTGAAGGAATTGGCGAGTGAAAGGGAAGTGGACATAACGATCACGTACCCGCAGGATGCCGACCCTCGTGCGAGACGCATCTCGGTTCTTTCCGAAATAGGGCTGGCACTACTGGGTCGAAAGGAAAAGGACATTGTTTCCTGGCGGGTTCCCGATGGAGTAGGGAGATTCCAGGTTGACAAAGTTATATATCAGCCCGAGGCAGCAGGCGATTATTACTTATAGGGAAGGCCGCAGGCAGGGCCGGCATTCTGCGCGAGGTTGTGATGGGGATCGGACTTGATCTGGGTCAAGTCCTTTCTTAATTCGAATCAATTTTTTACAGTCCGATCCTCGCTACCTTTGTGACACAACAAATGCGGATCTAAATAAACACAAGTGCATATGAATAACGATTATAGAATACCGGCACAAACCAGAATTGGTCATGTGCACCTCAAGGTATCCAATATTGAACGATCGCTTGCTTTTTACAAGGGCCTGCTGGGATTTGACATCGTAACCACATACGGTGATCAGGCAGTGTTCATATCCGCTGGCGGCTATCACCATCACATAGGTTTAAATACCTGGCATAGCGAGGGCGCGCCACCGGCAAGGAGGGAAGGCGTCGGGCTGTATCATGCGGCCATTCTGTATCCGACAAGGAAAGATCTGGCAGTTATCTACGAGCGATTGAAAACCGCCAATTATCCGCTCAGCGGGGCATCGGATCACGGCGTCTCAGAAGCGCTGTACCTGAATGACCCGGATGGAAATGGAATCGAGTTGTACTGGGACAAACCGCAGGAGGCATGGCCGAAAAAACCTGACGGAACAATAGACATGTACACAAGGCCTTTGGACCTGAGGGATCTCAAATCTGAATTATCTTAAATGTATGGGCGAAGAAACAATACTTTGGGGAAGCTTTAGCATTTTCGTTTTAGGCATGCTGGCTCTGGATCTGGGTGTGTTCCATCGGAAGTCGCACGAAGTTTCCGTCAGGGAAGCCCTTACCTGGACGGCCGTATGGATTGGTCTCGCGATGCTGTTCAACCTTTTTGTCTTTTTCTATTTCGACAAAGAAACTGCAATCGAATTCTTTACGGCTTACCTCGTTGAAAAATCATTGAGCATTGACAACATTTTCGTCATCATCATGATCTTTTCTTATTTCAGCGTGCCGTCAAGCTATCAGCACAAGGTGCTCTTTTGGGGAATTCTTGGAGCATTGGTAATGCGGCTTATCTTTATCTTCGCCGGCATCGAGCTTATTCATAAGTTCCATTGGCTGATCTACGTATTTGGCGGATTTCTGGTAATCACCGGTATCAGAATGGTAACCGGTGGCGACAAACCCATGAATCTCGAAAAGAACCCGCTGGTGAAATTTGTTCGCAGGCTTTTCCCTGTCACGGAATCGTTCGCAGACGACAACTTCTTTGTAAAACGCGATAACAAATTGTGGGCCACACCCTTGTTCCTTGTGGTCATCCTGATCGAAGGCACCGACCTGGTGTTTGCTGTCGATTCGATTCCGGCCATCATCTCTATCTCAGAGAATCCATTTATCGTCTACACGTCGAACGTGTTCGCCATCCTTGGTCTTCGCTCCCTGTACTTTGCACTGGCAGGGATAGAGAAATATTTTATTTATCTGAAATATGGTTTGGCGACGATCTTAGCCTTCGTGGGTCTGAAGATGTCGCTGTCCGACTTTGTAAAGATTCCGGTAGAGATCTCGCTGATCGTTATTTCGTTCCTTCTGGTGATTTCCATGATCGCCTCGGTGGTGCTGAAGAAAGAGCGGCCGTGATAATTCGCTGACCATCTTTTCCTCGATTTCCGCCTAACCTTTGACGGCTGATTCTGTGAGGCAGGGGAGAGGACTGGCGTCACCAATGGTCGGTGATGATTTCGCGGGATTTGTAGCAATTCCTTTCTATTTTGCAGGTGGTGTTATAATTGAGTTTTGGCAACAGAACCGAAAGAGATAGACTAGACTTCAAATGCCAATTTGGACCTGAAGAATGAGATAAAGCCCTCGCCGAAAACATCCTTATACGAGAATTTCCAGCACGGACGGAAGCAAAGGAACCCGCGTCGCCGGACCAATTCCATTTCGCACCATCAATCCCAGTCGTGATCTCTCCTCTTGTTAACCTCCTCTTGTTAACTTCTACACCCACGTGAGCAACGCTGGTGGGAGGATCCGTCGGTATAGATATGAAGGATGTTTTTTTGCGAAGTGTTTCACCGGCTTTGGGCTACCTAGCCCACTCAATGTAACCTTCCTTCTGTCTGACGCCGAGCACTTAGCTAAATCCTGCATTTTTTGTAAATTTCGGTCATGAACAAGGCAAAAATCACATCCCCAGCGGCCATGAGTGAGGAACAGCTAAAGGAGGACATTGCTATGACTCCTTTAGAACGCCTTACACTTGCCTTCAAAATCTCGGATTTTGCCCGTGACCTGCGCCCCGACAAGGAAAGTATTAAAGAGGAATCACCGTCCATTCAATGGCTTGAGGTACGCAAAATTCCCTCTTAAAGATGATGAAGGAGACACTTGTTTCAATTTGCGCTTTGTTGAACAAACATGGAGTAGACTATTTGGTAATTGGTGGAATTGCTGTCATTTTCCATGGATATACAAGAGCTACAGCCGATCTTGATTTTTGGTATAAGCCTACGCTGGATAACTTCCATAAGGTCATCAAGGCATTTAAGGAATATGGCTTCGATGTATCAGAGTTAGAAGAAGCGGTTTTTGATCCGAAGAAAACTTTTCTTCGCTTTCCGACGCCGGGCTTTAGAACAGAGCTTCTGCCGTCCCTACCCGGAGACATATCATTTAATGATGCGAAGGAAAAAGCTGAGGATCTCGAATTGGATGGCGTCAACGTTCCAATTATTGGGTATGACGATCTTGTTAGGAGCAAAACGTTTACGAATAGATTAAAGGATCAGGCCGATATTGAAGAATTAGCCCAAAGGAAAAGGAAAACGAAAGGCCTAGGATTATAGATATGTTAGTCCCACGTAGAGTTTTTTATGTCAGATATTGCTGTAAGTGTAACATTTACGATTGACAAATTACAGGGGACATACTTCACTTGGTTGAACGAAAGGACAAAATATTGACGGTCCAAATCCATTCCGCTCCATCAATGCCAGTCGTGATCTCTTCCCTGGTTACCTTCTATACAAGCCACGTACGCAACCCCGGGATAACAACAGAAAATGAATGTTCACGAACTTAGTTCAGCGGTAGGGTGAAAAACGTCCACGCTCATGAATTCCCAAGTGTAACCAGGCTGAGTCTGGGCTCGCCCCGGTTTCCAAAAGGCCCATTTTAATAAATTCATAAATGACTTCTTAGCGTGGTCTCAAAAACTCTTTAGCCGTGCGTCCACTCGCCCGTAAATTTCTTTTTGCTTCCAGAATCTGGAACAGGGTTGCATGGTGTTTCAAACAATTACGTTAAATTCACTTACAAACAGTCGAAAAATGGCCTACTTACGAATAACGTTGATTTTCCTCCTTGCAAGTCTTGCAGCCAACGGTCAAAACCTATTCACCACGATTCAACAACAGGGTGGACCAACCCTGGGTTACTCTTCCGGTGTTCAACTGATAAAACAAGGAACGCTCTCCTTCAAGGATTTGAATAGAAACGGAACGCTCGACAAATATGAAGATTGGCGACTTCCTGTGGAAGAGCGAGCGAAAGATTTAGCTTCGAAGTTGTCCATTGATCAAATCGCTGGTTTGATGTTGTATAGTGCTCACCAATCAATACCAGGGCGAGATGCCGGTTTTGGAAAGGGGACTTACAATGGCAAGACGTTGAAGGAAAGCGGTCTGAAATCATCGGACCTTTCGGATGAGCAAAAGGAATTTCTTTCAAAGGATCACTTACGCCATGTCTTGATCACCACGGTAGAGAGTCCAGAAGTGGCCGCTATCTGGAATAACAACGCTCAGGCATTTGTTGAAAGGATTGGCTTTGGCATTCCGATTAATACGAGTTCCGATCCGAGACACAATGCAGTTGCATCTGCCGAATACAACGCCGGAAGTGGTGGGAAAATATCGATGTGGCCAGAGGCGTTAGGACTGGCAGCTACCTTTGATCCTGCACTCGTTGAACAATTCGGATCAATCGCTGCTAAAGAATACAGAGCACTTGGAATTACAACAGCCCTTTCACCTCAGGTAGACCTTGGCACTGAACCAAGGTGGAGTCGAATCAGCGGCACATTTGGAGAAGATCCCTGGCTATCAGCCGATATGGGCAGAGCCTACATCGATGGATTTCAAACATCTAAAGGTAAGGATGAAATAAAGAATGGTTGGGGCTACACGAGTGTTAATGCAATGGTAAAACATTGGCCTGGCGGGGGGCCTGAAGAAGGTGGCCGAGACGGTCACTATGCCTACGGAAAATTTGCTGTGTATCCGGGAAAACATTTCAAGACACACTTGATACCGTTTACAGAAGGGGCCTTCAAACTTAAAGGCAAAACATCCGCCGCATCTGCAGTCATGCCCTACTATACAGTCTCGTTTGGTATCGACACACTATACCATGAAAATGTCGGAAACGGATATTCCAAATATATCATTGGCGATCTTCTTCGAAAACAATACAAGTATGACGGGGTCGTTTGCACGGACTGGGGCATTACCCGCGATGAAGGCCAGTACCTTGACGAGTTCCGGGGAAGACCTTGGGGAGTTGAAAAAATGAACGAGGTGCAAAGACATTATAAAGTCATCATGGCTGGCGTTGACCAATTCGGAGGAAATAATGTGGCCGGGCCGATACTTGAAGCCTATAAAATCGGAGTAGCAGAACATGGCGAAGCATTCATGCGAAACCGATTTGAGGAATCCGCAGTAAGATTACTGAAAAACATGTTTCGCGTTGGCTTATTTGAAAATCCATACCTCGATCCAAATGTCACCAAGGGTACTGTTGGTAACGCGGAATTTATGAAGGCCGGTTACGAGGCACAGTTGAAATCTCTCGTACTTTTGAAAAATAAATCGAATGTCCTTCCGCTGAAAGGAAAGCCCACGGTGTATGTCCCGAAACGAACGTATCCTGCCGCACGAGACCGGTTTGGCAACATGAGTGCCGAAACAATTCAAGACCCTGTTGATGTCGAATTGCTTCGCAAATATTTCAACCTTACAGAAGACGCATCCAAAGCCGATTATGCCATTGTATTTGTAGATAGTCCTAATGGTGGAACAGGCTATAGTCGGGAAGACCGGTTAAAAGGCGGCAATGGATATGTCCCCATTAGCTTGCAGTACGGTCAATACACAGCCACGAATGCGAGAGAAAAGAGTATTGCGGCTGGCGATCCGGTGCGTGATTCAACAATCCTCAATAGGTCTTACAAAGGTAAAACGATTGCTGTCTCGAACATAACAGACCTCCAGTCTATCCATGATACCAGGAAGGTAATGGGCAGGAAGCCGGTGATTGTCGTAGTCAATGCAAGCTCACCAATGGTGTTTAATGAATTTGAAACGGAAGTTGATGGAATACTAATTTCCTTCGGAGTACAGCATCAGGCAATTCTTGAAGTCCTGTCAGGAAGGGAGCCTTCGGGTTTGCTGCCAGTAACGATGCCGATAAATATGGATGCTGTGGAAACACAGTTAGAAGATGTTCCCCATGACATGCAACCTCACAGGGATAGCGAAGGAAACCTATATAAGTTCGGCTTTGGTATGAACTGGAAAGGAGTGATCAAAGATTCACGAACAACAAAGTATAAAGTGAAGCAGTGAATTAAAAATTTGCGCTCATGAAGAGAATATTTTCCGTCCTGGATGTGTGGTTAGTCTCCTCAATAATCCTTCTCGGCCAGAGCAAGGAACCGCAACAGGTATATTCGGGTAGTGGATCGGTTACCCGCAACAAAGCAACAACGACTGTGACGAATCTGTTTGAAAGCGGAATCCGGGTTGCAGCATTCGGAACCATTAAATCCAGCGACAACAAAACATGGACTGTTCCTGCAATTGTCGCTTTTTCAGATCCCACATTTCCCTTCGCTCCTGATTTGTACAACGAATATGTAAGCGGCCACACCTACAACTCCAACCGTGAAGCGGAGCAGGCACTTTCAGAATCCGACATTATAAAAATTGATAAGGACGGATCTGTTTTTACTGCATACGTTTTTGCGGACAACTATTTTGAAATGTACGTCAATGGCGTTCCGGTCGGAAAGGATGCTGTGCCCTATACCGCGTTCAATTCCAGCGTTATCCGTTTTCAGGTAAAAAAGCCTTTCACCGTTGCAGTAAAGTGTGTCGACTGGGAAGAAAACCTGGGGTTAGGAACAGAACGCATGGGCGATGACCCGCAACATATTGGCGACGGGGGTTTTGTGGCAGTGATTAAAAATTCATTGGGAGGAATTGATGCGGTCACAGACGCATCATGGAAAGCGCAAACATTCTACACAGCTCCAATTGCTGACCTTTCGTGCCTGAAAGAAGAAAATGGATTTCGATATTCCAATCAGTGTGAAGGTACAAGTGGAAAACCCGATAGCTATGGTATTCATTGGGACATACCCGCAAACTGGTTTTCACCCTCTTTCAATGATTCGGCATGGCCACAGGCTTCATTATACAGTAATCAGACAGTGGGTGTGGACAATAAACCGGCGTACACAAATTTCACGAATGTTTTCGATGACCCACAACAGGATGCTGGTTTTATCTGGTCTACCAACCTGTTGCTCGACAACCTCGTGTTGCTAAGAAGGACAGTTAAGTAACCTCACGTTCTGAAAGCGATGTGGAACAGTTGTTTCAATAAGACAATTGGTGAACAGATTTGCTGCGGATTTTTGTTCACCGGTTTGCTCACCACTTTTTTGACTGCAATTATATAT
>DASVOT010000299.1:0-4306 GCA_036383235.1 Chryseosolibacter sp. | reverse complement strand
AGCGAATCAATGCGGTACATCTGATAGGTGTTGTACACGATGGCCTTTTCACGATTGTACGTTGCCATCATCTCATCGGCCAGCTGATCAATAGGACCCTGCACCCAGGTTTGTTCCGCGTCAATGAGCACCGGTACTCCGTAAGAATGGGCTTTTTCGCAGATAGCATTGACCCGCGCGCGGACGCGTTCAAATGCCGACTGATCTTCCGCTGTCAGCTTTTCCTTGTTATTCAGCTTCTCGAGCAGCGCTGCGGATGCCAGTCCCGTCGTTTTGAATACGCAAAACGGAATATTTTCCGAATGGCGGGCCTTCTCGACCGTGCGGAGAATTTCCTGCATGGTGACGTCAAAGCCAGCTTCGGATCGCTCGCCCTCCACTGAGTAGTCCAGAATGGTCCCGATGTGGTACTTCCCCAACCTCTGGATGACTTTTTCGCTGTCGTCGATGCTTTCGCCGCCGCAGAAATGTTGAAAGGCCGTCTTCCTGACGATTCCCTCCACTGGCAAGCCGGCTTTAAGCGCCAGCTTCACAAATCCTCTTCCCAGGGCCGATATCCATGGGTGGTTCACAAGGGAAAAGATGAAATTGGCTTGCCTTAGCTCGGCGTCGGACTTGTAGGAAAAGGCTACGGCGGTATCTTCAAAGGAAACTTTCGGGTCTGATTCCATATTTGAATAAAGGTGCGCAAATATATAAATAGGATTTTCACCTCCGAAATCGATTCCAAAACTATTATACCAGGCCCCATGGTGTATTTTTTAATAACTTTCAACCGACCTGCAAGAGGGGCGGTGTGCAGACAGCTTGTTTTAAAGCCATGAGAACACCGGGGCACGATGTGCTCTTTTCCCGCCCTGGAACCACCCTTGCGTGTCACGGTGTCTCAGGCAGGATCGAACGCTATCAAGTACCAAGGCATGACCGACAATATCTTATTCTCTGCTGACCCGGCAGCAGACCTTGAAAAGTTCCTGAAGCAGAAGAACTACAGCAAGACCGCCGTGCTCACAGACGACCATACCGTCACCTCGTGCTATCCTCTGGTCGCCCGGGCGCTGCCCCCTCATGAAAATATTCAAGTGGCCAGTGGCGAGGAAAACAAGAATCTGGCTACGTGCGAACGGATCTGGTCAAAAATGACAGAGCTTGCCCTTGACCGCCATTCCGTTGTAATCATCGTCGGTGGAGGCGTGCTGGGTGATATGGGTGGCTTTTGCGCCGCGACCTACAAGAGGGGAATTGACTTTGTTCTCATCCCAACGACATTGCTGTCGCAGGTCGATGCCAGTATCGGCGGCAAGCTGGGCATCGATTTCCAGCACTTTAAGAACCACATTGGAGTTTTCAAAACACCCGTCCTCACCCTTCTACACAGCGGATTTCTGAAGACTCTTCCCGAGGCTGAAAAACGTTCGGGGTTCGCTGAGGTGATCAAGCATGCGCTGATCGCCGACGCGCCGGCGTGGCAGCTGATGAAAACCCGCCCGTTCGCCGAACAACCATGGGAGATGCTCCTGCCGCATTCTGTCAAAGTGAAACTCAGGGTCGTGACCGAGGACCCCTATGAAAAAGGCCTTCGCAAGATCCTGAACGCGGGACATACCATTGGCCATGCGATTGAAACCTATCTGCTGCAGTCGGATAGAAAGATCCTCCACGGCGAGGCAGTTGCGGCGGGACTGGTATGCGAAGCCTTCCTTGCGAGGGAAAAGAACATGTTGCCAAAAGTGGATTTTGATGAGATCGCCGCCTATATCCTCAGCGTGTTTGGCAAAGTTCCCCTGGTGGCCGGCGATGAAGAAGCGATCGCAGGATTAACAACTCAGGACAAGAAAAATAAACAGAATAGGATTTTATGCGTTCTCCTGGAAGGAGTCGGGAACGCGCGTTGGGATTGCGAGATCAGACCGGAAGAGGTAAAAAGGGCTCTGTCATTTTACCGCTCAGCTTAGAAATAATAAGATTCAGTTTCATCATAGACGGGTTTGTCAGCTTTCATACTTCTTTTGATGCTGGCGGTCCCCGCAGAAATGAATTTTTTAGTTTTTTCCTTCCGGGTTCCTGTCAATAACCATGCAGCTAACAGTGCACCGGAAGCCAAGCCTATGCCGATTGCGAATGTACTGGATTTACTCATACTACTAATTAACCTAATTTTTTGCTTAATTGTTACACTTCATGCGAAAAAATCTTTCTTCGTAGTGTAATTTTCCAAACTCAAAACATCATTTCAATTTGGATACGATCGCTCTCAGGCAACAAACATCTATATCAGGTATCGTCAGAAATCTCCCTGCATCCAAAAGTATAAGCAATCGCGTGCTGATACTGAACGCGTTGTCGGGAGGCCGGTCTGCCCTGCACAACCTGTCTGACGCCAACGACACGCAGCTGATGCTGAAGCTCGTTGGCGATCAGGGCAAGACCATCGATGTTGAAGACGCGGGAACAACCATGCGTTTCCTCACGGCATATTTCAGCGTGACCAATCAACATAAGATCATCACCGGCACCGCGCGGATGAAGGAACGTCCCATTGGTATACTGGTCGACGCCTTACGCGCGTTAGGAGCTGATATTGAATATCTGGAACGTCCGGGGTTTCCCCCCTTGGAGATCAAACAATTTTCCGGCCAGAAAAACCGCTCGCTCCGCATCCGTGGCGACGTCTCCAGCCAGTTTATTTCGGCCCTGATGATGGTGGGCCCGACCCTTCCGCAGGGTCTCGACCTCACGCTGGAAGGGAAAGTCGGCAGCCGTCCGTACATCGCGATGACTGCGTCGCTCATGGAACTGTTCGGGGTGCGGTGCGAGGTGGGAGATAAGCAGGTCACCATTCCCCACCATTCCTACCATCCTTGCGAATTCACGGTAGAGTCAGACTGGTCAGGTGCCAGTTACTGGTTTTCGTTTGCGGCACTGGCGGCGGAGGCCGAAATCTTCCTTCCGCGATTATCCGTCCACTCCCTTCAGGGCGACAGCGCCATCAGGAACATCATGGAGTCGCTCGGCGTTCACAGCGAAATGGAGGGCGCGCTGATGAAGCTGACCAAAACCGCTCACAGCAAGAAGCTCTCATGGGATTTCACACATTGCCCCGACCTGGCGCAGACCGTTGCCGTTGTGTGCGCGGCAAAACGAATTGAAGGAGATTTCACCGGACTGGAAAGCCTGAGAATAAAAGAAACCGATCGCATCGCAGCATTGCAGAATGAATTGAAAAAGATCGGAGCCGACCTTGTTGAAGAAAAAGATCGCTGGAAACTCGTGCCGTCGCCAAGCCTGCCCCCGAAAGCTTTCTTCAATACCTACAAAGACCACCGGATGGCCATGGCCTTTGCTCCCCTGTCCACGCTGATGGACGTCGAAATCGAAAACCCGTCCGTAGTGAAAAAATCGTATCCAAAGTTCTGGGAGGACGTGAGGGCTTCGGGTACTGGGGTATAAGGGTATAGGGGTATAAGGGTATAAGGGTATAAGGGCGGAGAGATAAAAATGGATATAGGGATATACGGATATACGGAAATAGGGATATACGGATCTACGGATATAGGGCGATACGGATATAGGGGAATAGGGTATATGGGTATAAAGGTATAAGGGCGAAGAGATGGAAAGTTGGAGAAAGACGTTTGAGCTTAGTGTCTTCGTGTCTTAGTGGCAAAAAAGGATATAGGGAAATAGGGATATACGGATCTACGGATATAGGGCGATATGGATGTAGCAGGAACTGGAAGTAGAGGTATAAGGTATACGGGTATAGGGTGGGTATAGGGTATAAGGGTGAAGAGATGGATAAAGCCTCGAAGAAAAGGCTTCGTGTCCTTCGTGCCCCTTAGTGTCTTCGTGGCTTCGTGGCTAAGAGAGCATTTCTTCGTGCCCCTTAGTGCCTTTGTGTCTTCGTGGCGAAAAAGATATACGGAAATAGGGATATACGGATCTACGGATATACGGATATAGGGAGATACGGATATAGGGGAATAGGGTATAGGGGTATAAGGTATAAGGGCGAAGAGATAGAAAGTTGGAGAAAGACGTTTGACCTTAGTGTCTTCGTGTCTTTGTGGCCAAAAATGGATATAGGGAAATAGGGATATACGGATCTACGGATATAGGGCGATACGGATGTAGCAGGAACTGGAAGTAGAGGTATAAGGTATACGGGTATAGGGCATAGCCGTCAGGCTAAGAAGCTTAGTGATTGAAAACCAATATGTTATAGACACAGGCCTGCCCTGAGGCAAGCCCCAATGTTTTTTTCCTGATATTTGACATGTTATTTTTGTTTTTAAAAGCCGGATTG
>DASVOT010000298.1:0-10468 GCA_036383235.1 Chryseosolibacter sp. | reverse complement strand
AACCCAAAAAGAAAACCGCCCAGGGCGGCGACGACGGCGTTCCGGAACGCGGTGTTTTGCTGTGGCATACAACAGGTTTAAGGTATGAAGATAAGCAGATTCCAACGAAGCAAAAAAAGCGGCGATAAATACCTGTCCGCGTCGGCGATCACAGGTGTAAAGGCGCATCTCATCACCCGATTACTGCCGCGCTAAAGTATGACCACTAATTTTCCCAGCATTGTAGAATGATTCAACAGTTTTGATGTAATGTACACGGTCGGTTGAATATAACGCGTTGGTTTACAAGATCATGATCACCGCTTTTTTCTCATGGCATACAATTCGGCTCGGAGGGGTGAAAATATGTTCAACTAAAATTGTAATGCAATGAAAAAAGTAATGTTTGCCCTATGCTTTGTGTTCGGGGGGATGATGTTGGTGCGCGCACAGGACACAACATCCAACCAATACAAAACGGAACAGCAGTCGCAATATCCGCAGGATCAGCAGGCTCAACAGGATCGTCAGCGGATCCAAACCTCCGAATTACCGGATGCCATTAAGAGATCCCTTGAAGACCAGGAGTACAGGGGATGGCTGGTGAGCGGAGCCTTCAAAGCGTCTGCCGACCAGTCGATGGAATCGGATTCCACCGGCGTTAACGGACAGAACCAGGGGAACCAGGGAAATAACAACGCGATCGGTGCAGAAGGTGAGGAGGTGTTCATCGTGGAATTGAAAAACGGTGCCGAGACGAAGACCGTAGCGTTCCATAAAGATGGTCAGAGAATTGAAGGCTGGCACGACCAAAGCGATCAATACAACCAGAATGACCAGAACAACCAGTACAATCAGAACGGTCAGCGAAACCAGAATGATCAGAACAACCAGTACAATCAGAACGATCAGAATCAGAGCGACTCTACCAATCAAAACAGCAACCAGTACAATCAGAACGATCAGATGAACCAGAGCGACTCTACTAATCAAAACAGCAACCAGTACAATCAGAACGATCAGATGAACCGGAGCGACTCTACGAATCAAAACGGCAACCAGTACAATCAAAATGATCAGATGAACCGCAGCGATTCTACAGATCAAAACAACCAGAACGGGCAGCAGAGGCAGACTCCTGAATTGCAGAGCACGACTCCTGATCAGTCAGGGCAGTCGACGTCTGGTGATGCAAACAGGGACACCCAGCACTGATTGATTTAAGAGAGTACAAATCGGTAAAATTGACACATGGAAAAGCTGAAAGATATTCAGCTTTTCTTTTTATTTTCAGCCCTTATATGGCGTCAATTTTATTGATTGAGGATGATTTGACATTTTCCAGGATCCTGGAGGGCTTTCTTTCCAAAAAAGGATATCAGGTGACCACCTCGCACAAGGGCAAAGAGGGGTTAAAAGTGTTTGAGTCGAGAGCATTCGATTTTATTCTCCTGGATTACCGGCTTCCCGACATGACGGGGATGGACATTCTTCTTGAGATAAAAAAGGTGCAGCCTGCTGTGCCTGTTGTCATCATGACGAGTTTTTCCGATATCCGCACGGCGGTAAAAGCCATCAAGTCGGGGGCGTATGAGTATATTACAAAACCGGTTAATCCCGACGAGCTGCTCCTAATCCTGCAGCAGGCCCTGAAGAAGGAGAAGGTTCAGCCACCGGCAACCGTATCTGTCAACAATTATGTGTTCGGAAGCAGTGCCATTGCCCGGCAGCTGCATGAGATGGTAAAACTGGTTGCGCCGACGAACATGTCGGTTCTCATCCAGGGAGAAAGCGGCACGGGGAAGGAAAACATCGCCCGGACGATCCATCAGCTGAGTCCGCGTTCGGCAGCACCCTTCGTCGCCGTGGACTGTGGTGCGCTCTCCAAGGAGCTTGCCGGCAGCGAGTTGTTCGGTCATGTCAGGGGAAGTTTTACAGGTGCCGTGACCGACAAAATTGGCCAGTTCGAAGCTGCCCATAAGGGCACCATCTTTCTCGATGAGGTAGGCAATCTTTCTTATGATGTCCAGGTTAAGTTATTGCGCGCCATCCAGGAGCGGACCGTCCAGCCCATCGGCAGCAACAAGGAGGTGAAGGTGGATGTCCGCATCATCACGGCTACCAATGATGATCTTGCCGAGAGTGTGCGGAAGGGTGAATTTCGCGAAGACCTGTTTCACCGCCTGAATGAATTTCAGCTGAAAGTGCCTTCCGTCAAGGAGCGGGGAGAAGACCTGTATGAATTCATTGATTTCTTTCGCCAGGGCGCGAACGAAGAGCTTAACCGGCACGTAAAAGGCGTGGACGACGATGTGTTGAATCTCTTTGAAAACTACGACTGGCCCGGCAACCTCCGGGAGATGAAGAACGTCATCCGCCGTGCCGTTCTCCTCAGCCCGGGTGACACCGTTACCATGAACGCCCTTCCTCCGGAAATGATACAGAGTATGCGCGATGCCGGAAGCCGCGCGAAAACCGCGGGGATCTATGACCTGAAAGCCCTGCAGGAAGTCCAGGAAAAGGAGATGATCCTGAAGACGCTCAAGGAGGTTCGCTATAACAAGTCGAAGGCCGCCCGTATACTCAATATAGACCGGAAAACGCTTTATCTGAAGATGGACAAGTACGGCATCGTGTGACCAGTTCCGCAAGTCAGTTGAGGTGCTCGAGGCTGGTGAGCTTCAGCTGTGAGATCACTTCTTCCAGCTTTTTCGAGATGCGGCTGATCTCCTCCGACACGTCCGACAGCCCCTTGCCTGAAACGATGGCGGATTCAACTTCATGCAGCTGACTTCCCAGGTGAGTAATCCCGATTTGTGATAGACGTCCTGACAAACGGTGAACAACTTCGCGCACCCGCAGCGCTTCGCCGGATACCAGGAGCGTGTTGAGCGCTTTGACATCCGTGTCAGTCTCCTCCAGGAATTGCGCCAGCACCGATCGGAACAAAGTGTCGTCGTTTAAGGTCATGTTCCGCAGGCCGGAAAGATCCGGCGCCGCATTGACCGGCGAAAGCAGGGTCTTTTGATTTCGCGCCTTCAGCATATCAAGAAGCTCTCCTTCATGGAAAGGCTTGGAGAGGATAGCCTGGAACCCCTCGCCGAGGATATTGTCGCGTTCTTCTTTCAGCACGTGGGCGGTGAGGGCGATAAACGTCGCGTCCGGGCCGTACCTTTCCTTCAGCGCATGGCAGAGGTCCACGCCGTTCATCGAAGGCATCCGGATATCGAGCAGTATATGGGATATCGCAGGGTCTTTTGGCATTGCGAGGCACTGGTCGGCGTCTTGAAATGTAATGTGGTTAATTTCGTTTTTCGTAAGGATCAGCGAGCATAGGCGAAGGATAAGCGGATCGTCATCCACGACCAACACTTTTCCCTGAAAGGAGTCGGCCGCCGTGACCTGCTCGATCTGCTTCCCGCTCTCGGCAGCCGGGTGACATTTTTCAAATGCAAGCGATACGACGAAGGTCGAGCCGTATCCGGGTTTGCTGGAAACGTCCAGCGTACCGTGCTGCGCGTCGATGAGGGATTTCACAATGGTAAGCCCCAGCCCTGTGCCGCCGTAATGTTTGGCGATCTGGGTATTCCCCTGTTCGAACTGATTGAAGATCTTCTCAAGGTCGCCGGGAAAAATGCCGATGCCCGTATCGGTAATTTCAAAAACGCAATGCACAAGGTCGGCCTCTTCCCGGGTTTTCACTGCCAGCTTGATGAAGCCGCGATTGGTGAATTTGATGGCATTGCCAAGCAGGTTATAGAGGATCTGCCGAAGCCTGAACGAATCGCCGATGAGCGAAAATTCCGTCGCCTGCTCGGCGTCCAGGATGCAGGTGAGATTTTTTCGTTCGGCCTGTACCCGCATCGCCGCCTCCACCTCCTTGACCAGGACGAGTAATTTAAACCGTTCTTTTTCCAGCGTAAAATTCCCGGACGAAATGCGGCTGTAGTCGAGCACTTCGTTGACGATATGCAGAAGGTGTTCGGAAGAGCTGTGAATGGCTTCGGCTGCTTCGCGCTGGTTTTTGCCATTCAACCTGAGTTGCTCGGCAAATCCGATAATCGATTGCAGCGGCGTTCTGATTTCGTGGCTCATATTGGCAAGGAAGCGCTGCTTGATCTGGCTCAGTTCTTCAGCCCGGTCCTTCGCCTTCTCAAGCTGGGCCTTGTAATAATTGCTCCGGGTGACGTCGATATAGATGAGGTAAACGAAAAATGCCGCCGCGAGCACAAAAGAAAGCAACAACAGGTTTGTGCGTGAAATACTCTGATGCATCACCGCTACAGCATCTTTGTTCGTTTGCCGGATGCGCAGCAATTCCTCGTTTTCAACGTCGTGCAGGATGTTCAGCAGCTGAGCGATGAAAAGGCTGTTGGCATGGATGAGCTCCAGCTCCTGCCTCTCGAGCTTTTTGCGCTGACTGCGCTGTTCGGCGTCCAACTCTCTCATGATATTCTCAACTTCGATCAGGGCGTCGTTCTGACGCGCTACCGCCAGCGTATCTACTTTCACGCTGACATGTTCTTCAATCCTGATCTGCGGGGTATCAAGCGCTTCTTTTTTCTTTTTGCCGGCAAAGAGCTGCCGGAGGACGGAGCGGTGCTCCTTCTTTTTGATGCGGTTTGTGTCAGGCAGATAAGTAGTGATAGTCTTCTTCTCCGTGGTGATGAGGCTGCTGTCGATGGCCATCTGGTCGTTGGTTAAAATAGCGGCCAGCGTGTCAAGCTGGACGGAAAACTGCCGGTTGTCCAGGATTTCGGCTTTGACTTTCAGGTAGGAGAAGAAAAGCTTGTTGCGCTGGGTAAGAATATCCTTCATCTGGTTAAGCCGCTCCAGCTGGCTGCTGTCCCAGGGTATGTGCGTGAGTGAATCGATAAGGGCGTTTACGTGAGCCGATTGGTTCAGGAATGAATTGTAGGGTTTATTCGGATTGGTGATGGCCTCCGCGCGCTGATTTTGATCAAGGGTAGTGATCTCATGGAATACGGTATTAAGGAGCCCGAGCTTCTCATTCGGCTCCGAAAGCTCCTGAACAGTTCCGAGAAGCTCTCTGAAGGAAAAACGGCTGATGCTTTGAGCAAGGATAACGGCTACAAACGCCAGCAGAAAGGCCGCCAGTATTTTACGGATAACGGAGCGTGGGTTGAGGTAATTTTTAATGGATCCCATGTAGGCTGCTACTCACTAATAACGGAAAAAACACAAACCCGGGATAACCGTTGCCGCCAAAATTCATGGCTGGCGACCACCGCAATCCCGCGCGCTTGGTTTTGACAAATCCCAACCGACGCAAGGCTTGTTTGGTTCCTGCCGGCACCGTGCCGCTGCATGTTATCGGTTCGACGGGTGTTATGTCATGGTCGAACTTGATGCAGATCCCGCCCGCAGACGGGATCGGATCAGACGCTTCGTCCCCTGATCAGCCTGAGGAGAATGGCGATGATCGCCACAACCAGGAGGATGTGGATGATATTGCCAACGCTGAAAACAAAAAACCCCAATAGCCATCCGATTATCAGGATGACAGCCAATACGTATAACAGATCACTCATATAATTTTTTTTGATTCAGGGGTTTAATTCAAAAAGCAATGCCAAGCGATCTCTCAAATAAATGACCGGGACAGCCATTTCCAAACAGTAAAACTAAGGCTGCTGAATGTGGAATTTATTACTGAATCTGAGGATTACAGGGGCCGGGAAACGCCGCTTTTCAGGAAACGCCGCTTTTGGCATCATTTTTCTACCAGCAGAGGTTCTAAATGTGAAGTTATGGAGATCCTGATGATTGTACTCTTTGTGATCGGTGCGTATGTGCTCTTTGTCTGCGTTTGTTATCTGTTGATCCGCCTTCTGTTCCCGAAAATAGAAGTAGACGATAGCAAAGAAGGTTCCTATGTAAGACCGCGAAATGTAAACCGGTACGCTTCCACGCGTCCCTTGAGAAAACAAAAAAACCTGGCTTATTAAACCAGGTTTTTTTTGCCTTATACTTCGGCTTTTCTAATAGCCATAATTCTTGTCTACGTCATTTGCCTTGTCGGCGTTGAAATTAAAGGCCAGGTATAACTGGGCAACCTGGTTCTTGGAATTGCCGAACAACCTGCGTGCTCCCGGTGAATCGGCAATGGCGTTCAATCCATAGTTATAGCGCACACCGAGCTGGGCTCCCTCTCCGAGGTTAAAGCCGATGCCACCGACCAATCCATAATCCCAGTCATCGAAATTGTCCCGGTCGATCGTGGTAAACTCGTTGTCAGGATTATTGTCATTGTTCCTGATCTCCGCCCCGAGCAGGTAAGACCAATACGGGCCTGCGTGGATCTCAGCCGCCTTTCCGAGCTTGAACACGGCAAGGACTGGAATATCCAGATAGCTCAGGTTAAAATTGGACTTATACGTGGCGCTCGTCGAGTTCACCCTCGTTACGCCGGTACCCTTCGTTGAGAAGTTGATCTCAGGTTGAATGGCGAATGCTTCGCTTGCGAACAGCTGGCCGTACAACCCTGCGTGCCACCCGAGACGGGCGTTGTCGTCCTTTGCATCGTTCACATATAGATTACTGAGATTCAATCCTCCTTTTATCCCAGCTTTGGCATACTGTGCTTGTGCATTTGTATTGATTAACATCGAAATCACAACCGCACCTGCCAGCAAACTCAGATTTCTGATTTTTTTCATACCGTCTAATTATTTAGTTGGACATAATTTCCCTTACGCGGGTATATCGAAAGGCCGTGCCATTTTAATTTATCTGGCATTTGGTATCGATGAGAAAGCAAAAATGCCCTTCGAATGGCTCATGCCCGAAACAGGCGACCCAGCGGCGGAAATCTGTCCAGTTAGTATAACCCACACGTTGTATACGATAATACCGGGATCTGTAGAATTTCTTCCCGTCAGGGCTGCGGTACACCTGCTCTGAAGCGGCTAAACCGTTGATTTTCAAATCGCTTTGAGAGCCTGAAGGGCCGCGCGAATTTTTGGCACGCTATTTCTTGCAACTAAGAAAGGATCAAAAAAGAGTTTATGGATCAAACCGGAAAATTAATAGGAGGCTTTTTAGCCGGGACGATATGCGGGTTGGTTGCCGGTTTACTCATCGCCCCCACGAGCGGGAAACAGGCGAGAAAAAAGATCGGTAAAAAATCGAAGAAGCTCGCGAAAAAGATGGCAACCTATATGGGAATGGAAGAGAGCGTGTCAGGGATGCCAAGGAGGAAGAAGGCCGGAAAGGCAGCTGTCGAAGCTTGACAGGTTCGGCTTCCCGGCCTGACAGCCGGGTAAAAAATATGGAGTAACGTGCAGGTACACGCACGGAAACTTCCGGATACGGAAGTCCGGTGATCGGGTGCCGCCAGGGTGGTGCCGGTCGAGTTACTCCGTGGGTCGTCATCATCGCCTTAAGATGACGGCTCTTTTATGAACTTTTAATGGATACGATTATGAAAAGGAAATTGATAAGCATGTTAATTGGTCTTTCGATGTTCTTGCTGATGATGGGCATGCAACTGATTCAATGAGACAGTGAAAGGTACTCTGCCCCGGGGCAGTTTTCATTCAAGCGCTTTTACGCCTGGTAATACTTTTCCCTCAAAGTATTCCAACAACGCACCACCCCCTGTAGACACGTAGCTTACATCATCGCTGAATCCGAATTTGGCTACCGCCGCGGCTGAATCACCTCCGCCGATGAGCGAGAAGGCGCCTTTCCGCGTCGCATCGACAACGGCTTCCGCTATTTTCTTTGTTCCCGCCGAAAACTGTTCCATTTCAAAGACTCCCATCGGGCCGTTCCAAAGGATCGTTTTCGAATCGCGTATCACGCGGGCAAAGACTTCCTGCGCCTGTGGGCCGATGTCGAGTCCCATCCAGCCTTCCTTGATGTTGTTGTTATTGGCGATGGCGGTAGCGGCCTGCGGATCGAATTTGTCGGCAATGACCGAATCGACGGGCAGATGCAACTCGACTCCTTTCGCTTTGGCTTTTTTGATCAGGTCTTTCGCCAGATCCAGCTTGTCTTCTTCCACAAGCGATTTCCCCACGTTTCCTCCCAGCGCCCGGAAGAATGTGTAAGCCATCCCTCCACCGATGATCAGGTGGTCGACCTTTTCAAGCAGGCGCTCGATGATGAGGATTTTGTCGGAGATTTTGGCGCCGCCCATGATCGCCGTAAAGGGTGACTCGGCCGTCTCGAGCACTTTTTTCGCGTTGTCCAGCTCTGCGGCCATCACCAGGCCGGCGCATTTACTCTTCATGTAGCGGGCTACGATGGTAGTGGATGCATGCGCGCGGTGAGCCGTTCCAAAAGCGTCGTTCACGTATACATCCCCGAGACTGGCCAGCTTTTCCGCGAAAGCGGGATCGCCTTTTTCTTCCTCTTTATAGAATCGCAGATTTTCCAGCAACAGCACTTCGCCCGGCCGGAGGTTTTTCGCCTTCGTTGCCGCCTCTTCGCCGATGCAGTCGGCCGCAAACTGAACTGGCCTTCCCAGCAGCTTTTCAGTCGTCTTCAGCGTGTGTTTCAGAGAGTACTTTTCCTCGGGACCTTCTTTGGGCCTGCCCAAGTGCGACATCAGGATACAACTGCCACCGTCGTCAAGAATTTTTTTCAATGTCGGGATAGTGGCCCTGATCCGGTTGTCGTCGGTAACGTTGAATGACTTGTCTAACGGCACATTAAAATCCACCCGTATCAGTGCTTTTTTACCTTTAAAGTTGATGTCGTTGATTGTTTTCATGAAATTATTGAACGTTTAAGCTGAAAAGGAAGGGTCGAATTTAGCAAATCATCCTCAGGGAGGATACCCGCCCCCCTTTTTTTTGCGGGAGTTTTCATTCGCCGGTCAATCGCCAAAGCTGATGCCCAGACCTCTCGCGGCCTGGATGACGTCTGATTGTTTATCAACCAGGCGGTGCTCTTTTGTTGCCTCCTCCAGGGTGACCGCCGTAACCTTGTTGTTTACGAAGGAGACCATCCGGCCGAATTGTTTGTCGAGCGCCATCTCAAATGCTTTTACTCCCATCAGGCTTGCGAGCACACGGTCAAAAGCAACGGGGCTGCCGCCGCGTTGCACGTGTCCCAGCACCGTTTCACGGATTTCCGCCTTGCATCCTGCCTCTTTTAATTGCCTGGCGAGGGCATAGGCGATGCCTACCAGGCGCACGTGCTCTGATCCACGGTCGCCCTCTGCGGCCGTCACAGTTCCTTCTTTAGGCCTGGAGCCCTCCGCCACGACGATGTTCACAAAGCCACGACCTTTTTTGTACCGCAGGTTGATCCGCCTTGTGATCTTCCCGATGTCGTAGGGAATTTCAGGGATGAGGCAGATCTCCGCACCTCCCGCGATGGCTGTGTAGAGGGCGATCCATCCCGCGTCGCGACCCATGACCTCCATGATCATCACGCGGTGGTGACTTTCCGCCGTCGTTACAAGTTTGTCGAAACTGTCTGTGGCAATCTGAACAGCGGTCTGGAATCCGAACGTGACATCCGTCGCCGCGAGGTCGTTATCGATCGTCTTGGGTACGCCGATGATGGGAACTCCTTTGTCGAAAAGTACTTTCGATATTTTCTGCGAGCCATCGCCGCCGATGTTGATCACCGCGTCGAACTTGAGCGCCTTTAGCTTCGCGGCCAGCTCGTCGGAGCGGTCGGTAAACCTGACGCTGCCATCCGCCTGAACAACGGGGAACTTCAGCGGATTGCCTTTATTTGTCGTCTTCAGGATGGTGCCACCCTTCACATGGATTCCCGCCGTGTTCTTGCCCTTGAGCCTGATGATCTCAGGCGGGTCCTGAAATACACCGTTGAAGGCTTCGATGCTTCCGTAGACCTCCCAGTCTTTTTCGCGGAGCGCGCGTTTATAAATTCCCCTGATGACGGCGTTGAGGCCAGGGCAGTCACCGCCACCGGTGAGGATTAATATCTTCTTCATGGTCTAAAGTGTTGGTGTGTGTTGGTACCGGAAGCACTGTAAATTCAAATTTAACCGAAACTTTGTAAAAGGCACGGCGGTGCCGGCGTTGTTTTCTCATTGCCGGACATGGCAACGCAATATCGGGCGTCATCGGTCGCGCACAGGTTCAAAAGATGCTCGTCTCAGGCGGTCGTTGATGGCTTTGCCCAAACCGTTGTCGGGAACGAATTCCGCCAGGATGAGGTCTGCCGGCGATTCATCCAGCGCGCGAAGGGCAGCAAAGAAGTTGCGCGCAGCTTCATCCATATTACCCGAAGGGGAGAGAATGAACTGATACGGCGCGTGGAAATTTTTCTGAAAAGAGAGAATCGCAGTTTTTTCCGTCCGGTGTTGCCGGGTCAGCGCGTCGAGGTCGCCGGCAATGAGTTTTTTTCGGGGTGCATAGTGGCTTTGCAGCTGGCCCGGCGCTTTCGGATTGGAGGAACTGGTGAGTTGCAGCTTCACCTTGCCGATGACCCTCTCTATATCTTCGGTTTTCAAGCCTCCGGCCCGTAGAACAATACCCGTACC
>DASVOT010000297.1:0-6864 GCA_036383235.1 Chryseosolibacter sp. | reverse complement strand
CGTCGGAACTAAAATCTCCTCGCTTCTGATCAATCCTCGTTCCTCAGGGAGCCCTGTTTTTCGAAAAATCAGAAAAACCACTTCACAGCCTTGGAAAAAATGAATTAAAACGGAAATAGATTTTTCCCGGACAACAATGATTTCCCTATATCCGTATTTCCGTATAGTGTTAGCGGTATTCCAAAAATCTTAGAAAAAATGTTCAATACATATTTTTCTATTTGAAGGTAAAATCCTTAACTTTATCATTATACCTGCAAATAGAAAATAATGTTGCGAAATAATCTTGGAGAGTTTGAGGAAATTGTCATGCTCACCATCGGCGTGCTGGGTGAAAACGCGTACGGCCTTGCCGTGAAGGAGCACATCGAATCACGCCTCCATCGAACGGTCAGCATGGGAGCGTTGCACACCGCGTTGTACCGCCTGGAGGAAAAAGGATACCTGAAATCAAAGCTTGGCAAGGCTACAAACGTCAGGGGCGGTAAGCCGAAGCGGTTTTTCATCGTGACCAACGGAGGGCAGAAGGCACTCAAGAAAGTAATGGAAGACCGGCAACAGCTGTGGGGCGAAATACCGGAAGGCGTATTCAAGCTCTTTCCTTCAGGCTCATGAGCAATCCTCCGAAAATACTTCGCTGGCTTCTCGACAACTGTTGTCCCGCGAGCCGCCCCGATCTTGAAGGCGACTTCCTGGAACTGTACGAGCAGCGCCGACACGCACGCGGGAGCGCGTTCGCCAACCGCAAATTGCTGCGCGACACGCTGAGCATCCTTCCGTTGACATTCATCATTAAGGACAAAAAACATAACCCGGCACCTATGTTCAAGACAAACCTGAAGATCGCCCGCCGCATCCTGCTAAAAAACTGGATCCACGCCGCTATCAATATCTCCGGACTCGCTGTCAGCCTTGCCATTTGCATCCTGATTTGTCTTTTTATCCGCGATGAGCTCAGCTTCGATAAACATTTCACCGGCGGCAACAAAGTCTATCGCATCGCCGGCAGTTATTCACAGGGTGGCACCGACCGGGTTGCCAGCGCCCAGACAACGTATCTTGTAAAGCCCCTGATTGAAAACGACATCGAGGGCCTGGAGGCGATCACCCGGGCAGATTTCACCAGCGACCTGGTGACCGTCAACGGAGACGACCTCTACGAGGAGCGCGCGATGGTCTTTGCCGACTCGACGTTTTTCGATGTGTTCAAAATTCCGTTCCTGAAAGGAGAGGCCGCGACCGCCCTCGACCGGCCAGAAAATGTCGTGCTTGACAGGGCGACTGCCATCAAATATTTCGGCACCGACGATGTGCTTGGCAAAACGGTCGAGCTGCGGGACAAATCGTTTGTGATCACGGGAGTATTTGAACCCCTTCCGCGCAACACGCATTTCGAATGCAACATCGTTTTCCCGATCTCGGGTATTAAGCAATGGTATCCCGATTGGGTGCTGACCAACGCCTCCGGCACGAGCCTGTACACCTACATCCGAACAAAGGATAACTTCAGTGTCGCCGGTTTTGAAGCCGCGATCAGCAAACAGATCTCCACCCGCTGGGGATGGGAAGGCGACTCTGCGCCGGGGTATTTTTTACAACCGCTCACCTCCATCCATCTCGAATCGAACCTGCAATCGGAGGCAGGCGTGAACGGAAGCAAGTCTACCGTGTACATCTTTGCCATTACGGCCCTGGTGATCTTCATCCTGGCCTGCATCAACTACATCAACCTGACCACGGCCTCCTCCCTTCGGCGGGGAAAAGAAGTGGGGATCAAAAAAGTTTTGGGATCGACGACGCGGCTGCAGCTTTCGCAGTTTCAGACAGAGTCATTCATGGTGGCGACGCTCGCGGTCGTCATTGCCGTGATCCTCGCCAGGCTGGCTATTCCGGTATTCAACGAGCTGAGCGGAAAAACCCTTGGCTTCAATCCGTTTCTCGATCCGCTCGTGGGCGGCGGCCTGCTGGTCGTGCTCATCCTGATCGGCGCTGTAGCGGGAACCGCCCCCGCCTTCTTATTGCTGCGCACTTCAACCGTCGGCGTGCTATACGACAAACTCGCTTTCAACGGCAGCAAGTCGCTGCTGCGCAGCGGCCTCATCGTTTTTCAGTTCTCGATCTCCATCGCGCTGATCACCTGTACCCTGATCGTGATGGATCAGATTTCCTTCATCCGGAACAGGGACCTGGGCATCGATCCGGAATCCGTGGTCCTCATTCCGCTTCAGAACCCCGAGATCGCGTCAAAGTATGAGCTCCTGAAAACGGAGCTCCTGAGGAATCCTTCCGTAGTAAGTGTCTCGGCGTCGGGCAATAAAGTGACGGAACGAGTGGGAGGATGGCGCCAGTATAAAAAAGACCCGGCCCAAAAGGATGAAATAAACTGTCCGAGTACAGCAGTGTCCTACGATTTTTTCGAAACCATGAAGGCGACGATGGTGGCCGGCCGCCCGTTCGCCAAAACACACTCAACCGATCTTTACAACGGCTACGTTTTGAACGAGTCGGCGGTGAAATTTTTCGGCATTGACGATCCGGTGGGAAAAGACCTGCAGGGCACGACGTTCACGGGATCGCAATGGTTCAGGCGGAATGCAAAGATCATTGGCGTAGTAAAGGATTTTCATTTTGCCTCCCTCCACGAGAAAGTGGAGCCGGTAGTTTTTTACCTCGCATCCGACCAGACGGAATCGTGCTGGTGGCTGGAAGTCCGCATTCTCAGCACGGATATGCCGAAGACGATTGAGTCGCTGAAAAGCGTTTGGGCTGACATCGCTGGCGAACGGCCATTCGAGTTTGAGTTCATGGATGAAGCGGTGGCGGAGCATTACCAGGCTGAAGACCGGTTCCTGAAAATATTCACGACTTTTTCGGTGTTATCCGTCATGCTCGGCGGACTCGGGCTGTTCGGACTGACCGCGTTTGCCGCAAAGAGGAGAACGAAGGAGATCGGCATTCGCCGGATTATGGGGGCCAGCACCGCGGCTCTCGTCAAAGTGCTGTCAGCCGATTTCCTCAGGCTCGTCTTGATAGCCAACTTCATCGGGTGGCCCATCGCCTCCTATTTCATGAGCAAGTGGATGACCAATTTTGCCTATCATGTACCCATGCCGTTGTGGGCGTTCCTCGGCACCGGCATTGCGGTGCTGGCGATTGCCTTCCTCTGCGTTTTGTATCATTCCCTGAAGGCGTCGACCGTCAATCCTGTCAAGTCCTTGAGGAGCGAATAGGCTGAACGCCGATTCGCGTCGACTTTTGAAGAGGTGATCGCGTGCGGTTGCTGCGGCGACTGGCATCCACCTCGATGACCTCGCGCCGGCGGCAGCATCAGCGTGTCGCAAGCGGCCTTAACTTGTTCGGCTGCCGGTCGTCCCGCCGCTGGTGGCAGACCACGTATCACTTAACCGGAAATCCGGCGCCTCGCCGCCTGCCGACAGCGTTGGCGAACTTTCCCAGTGAAAATGTTGTCATTCCATACCTTGGGATTGCTTTGCTATGCACGGTAAAAGGACGATCATAAATAAGAGGAAACTTTTTCTCTATCTCTTCGGAATATTTATTGTTGTGCGGGTAGCCGCCAATATCAGCCGCGGTCATGACGGAGAGGTTCATCATTTCCCCGGCGCTTACCTGGACGATCCGAAGCTTCATAAAAAGCTCCTTGCGTTCATTAAGGGTGGCGTAGAAAAGGAAGTAAACACCCGTGACTATGACGTTGACGGAGTGATCGGCTACGCCGAGTCACTGTTAGGTACACCGCACGTCATGGGAGGATACTCGCCAACGGGGCTCGATTGCTCCGGGCTCGTGAAATTGGCACATGAGCAATTCGGCGTCACGCTGCCGCGCTCGTCACATGACCAGGGCCGATATGGAAAGATTATTTATCCCGGAGAGGAATTGAAGCGCGGTGACCTGGTATTCTTTCATTCCACTTACTCAAAACCGGAACTGATCACACACTCGGGCATCTACCTTGGGGAAAACAAATTCATCCACACATCCACTTCCCGCGGTGTCTCCATTTCCACGCTGCTGGATTCCGGTTACTGGCAGCGTCATTATTTGTTCGCTACCCGATTAGTTAACTGAAGGCGCTTTGCGCCTCACGCTATCGGCTCCTCATCGCTTCGTGCCGATCAACTAACCTTACTCATCCCTCAGCACATCCACGGGATTCGTCATGGCAGCTTTCATGGAATGATAGCTTGTGATCAGCATCGCGACGAACAGGGTGCTGAGCCCGGCAACCGCGAAGATCCATGCCGACGGTGTGATGCGGTAGGCGAAATCCTCAAGCCATTTATTCATCAGCCAGTACGAAAAAGGAGCCCCGATGAGGAAGGCGAGCGTGATCAGCGAGGTATATCCCTTTGAGATCATGACGAGGATGTCCCAGACGGAGGCGCCGGAAACTTTCCGGATGCCGATCTCCTTGGATCGCTGCTCCAGCGCATACACGATCATTCCCAATAAGCCCAGTGACGCGATAAGGATGGCGAGGGAGGCCATTGCCGTCAGCACCTTTCCAAACTGCTGTTGCGTTTTGAACGTGTCGGCAAAATTATCATCTACAAACCGATAATCGAACGGGGTTGCGCCAGCGTGTTTTTTCCAAAGTTGCTGAGTTGCCGCGAGCGTGGTCTGCCATCCTCCAAGGCCTTGCGGCTCCACCTTCAGAACGAGGAACCGACGGGTTTCATGGAAGATCTTTTCATTCTTCAGGTGAAAGATTGCCATGGGCTCGATGGAGGTTGCCAGCGTCCAGTAGTTAAAGTCGGACACGACACCGATGACCTCGAAACTTGCATCGTTGTTGTTCGGATACGTGATCTTTTTTCCGATTACGGACTCATCCAACGGCCAGCCTATTTTGCGAACAGTCGCCTCGTTGATAATTACGCGGTCTTTGTCGCCAGGACTATTTACCGAGAAATTCCGGCCGAACTTCAAATGTATCCCAAGCGTCGAAATATAATTCTCATCCGCAGAGGTGAAATTAAGGGAGAAACCCCTGCCATTCAATCCTTCGGCGCTGTAGGTGTCTCCGTTGTAAACCTCGGGCGGAGTGGAGGAGCACCAGCTGGCGGCAACCACGCCCGGAAGCGTCAACGCCTCGTCGCGCAAACTTTCGGGGTTCGTGAGCGCTTCCACATGGCGGATCACCATCAGGTTCTCTTTATCGAAGCCAAGGTCCTTTTCCGATACGTACTTGAGTTGCTGGAATACGATCGCAGTACAGATGATTAAAATGATCGACACACTGAACTGGAAGACCACCAGCCCGTTCCGGAGCCACAATCCGCGACGGCCGGCTTTTAACCTTCCTTTCAACGCTTCCACCGGATGAAAGCCCGTGAGAAAGATTGCAGGGTAGCTGCTCGACAGGACCGACATCAAACCGATCAGTCCGACGAGGATCATGACGAGGGAAGGATCGTTCAACAGATCGAGCTGCAGTGATTTACCGGTAGCCACATTGAAAAAGGGGAGAAGTATCTGCGTGAGCCCGATCGACACGATCAATGCCAGCGCGCAGAAAACAAATGCCTCGGTCAGATAGCTGATTCCCAGTTGCGCCTTTCCGATACCCATCACCTTTCGCACGCTTACTTCCTTAAGTCTCCGGGTGAACTGTGCCGTCGACAGGTTCATAAAATTGATACAGGACAAAATCACAATGAACAGCGCGGCTCCGGCAAGGGAGTACACGATCTTGATATTTCCCGTATCCGGAAAGGATCCGACTACCGGGTACTCAGGCAGGTGAAGGGATTGGATAGGCTGGAGGAAGAGTTCCCTTTTTTTTCCCGACTTGACGTATTCTTCGTAGGTCATGCCCATCGCCAGGCGAATCGTTTCGTCGGCGCGCTTGCGCGGAATAAGTTTGAGCTTTTCGCGCACGAGATCGATGTTCGCATCTTCGCGAAGCAGTACAAACGTTTCAAGCTGTGTCCACACCCAGCTCCAGTACAATCGCCTGACCGGGAATCCTTCCATTGAGAGAAGAACATCAAAACGGATGGTCGAATTATCGGGCGGGTCATTGACGACACCCGTCACCTCGTACGTTTGCGCGTCGTTGCCGTTGAGACCCGTCAGGCGTACTGTTTTGCCCACCGCGCCGGCGTCTCCGAAGTATTTGCGGGCGGTGGACCGGGTCATGACGATCGAGTTCGCGAGGCGAAAGGCATGATCGGGATCGCCGTCTATCAGCTGAAAATTAAGGACCTTGAAAAAGTTGGTATCGGCGGCAAAGACTTTATTCTCCTCGAACGAAGTGATTTCCCCGGAAGGGTTTTCATACGAGACGATAAAACTGCCCGGGGTGTGAAGGCTGGTCACCATCTCGACTTCAGGAAGTTCTTCCTTCAACGCGTTGGCTACGCCGGGGCCGGTTCTTGAGAACTGGCTGTTGCTGTTCTCCGCCCATATGAATGTCTGGTTCACGCGGTACAGGCGGTCGGTGTGGTGATGAAAACTGTCGAAGCTCAGCTCAAAGCTCACATACAGGTAGATAAGAATGGTGCTGACGAGGCTCACCGTGAGCCCGAGCAGGTTGATGGCTGAAAACAGCTTTTGCCGGCTGAGGTTGCGAAGGAAGAGAAGCAGGTTATACCTGACCATAGGTTTACAGTTTGATCATGGGGATGGCAAAGGGCGTACCACGCAGATTGCGCGATAAATCCGGTCGCAAAGGGGCTTTTGAGAAAGCAGGTCGTTCGTTTTGGGCACATGGCTGTCCGCAAACGGACTGGAGAGCAGACCTGTCACAGAGATCGGTAGTCAGTATGTGCGAGCCTGTCGAAGCCCGATGGCTGAGCCTGTCGAAGCCCGGGGGCTGAGCCTGTCGAAGCCCGGTGG
>DASVOT010000296.1:0-2453 GCA_036383235.1 Chryseosolibacter sp. | reverse complement strand
ATGGCCAGGGCGATGGGCGCGCAGGGGAATGAGCTGATTCTGGTCGCTAACAATTCCGAGCGGGTTCGCGCGTATGCCACGAAAGCAAAAACAAATGTATTTAAGCCTGCCGGGGACGACGCCTATGCCTTGATTACGTTGGCGGACGGAAAATCTTACAAACACGAATTCTATTACGGATCGGCTTATCTCTCCCAGTCGACCAGGGCGATGGCCGTGCCTCAACATACAGTGTCCATAAAAGTTTTTGATTTCAGGGGAAAAAGCCGCGATGTCAATCCATTCATAAGCATGACGGAATAGAGGTGCCCTCCGGCTACCGGAACGAATAGCTGAAATGCCTGTTTGCGAACTTTATAAACTGCTGCCAGTCGTACAACGTAATGTCGTGGCCACCGCGCCGGACATGGTACCCCACCGTTTCACCGACGGGCGTATCGACCGGGGGTTGTTCTGCAACACCCAAACCCGTCTTTCCGTACAGCGTATATGCCGGGGCGGCAAATTTTCCGCTGAGGAATTCTCCTTTCGGGTCCGCTGGTTTATCCTCGATGGCGCTGGCGATGTATACGGGTCGGGGGGCGGCCAGGGCGATCAGCATATGGTGGTGTACGGGCAGCTTTTCAGGAGCAAAATTGAACGTTTTGTATTTCTCGATAAACCAGTGGGGATTGACGCGGTTGATCAGCTCAATTGTCTCGCCGTAAATTCTCTTGGACAATGCCGCCCCGCCTTCTCCGGAGTCATTCGAGATGACGATGGCAAAACGCTGATCGTTGGCTCCTGCCCACAACGCCGTCTTGCCCAGCCGTGACAGGCCTGTGACAACGACCTCTCTGGCGTTGACTCTTTCGTCGGTCTCGAGATAATCCATGATCCGGCTCAGGGACCAGGCCCACACGGAGATCGACCCCCATTCAGCCGGTTTGATCTTCAGCTCCTTTTGAAGTTTCCCACGGACTCCGTTTTTCCATCCGTCAGGAGTGTCGGCTTCTACGTCTTCATAGTACGCGGTGGCCAGTCCATAACCGTTTTCGATCAACGTCGCCACGGGCCACCGGTGTTCCTCTTCGCCGCGGTGCGGGGTCTTGTTGTTCCTGGCAGGCGCCCATCCCGACCGTTGTGCTGGCCACAGATTCTTTAACGTCGGCGCATTATTGGTATTGATCCGTTTCCAGTTTTCCGTTACGGTGATTGTGGAATCATCCTGCACAGCGTGATTCCCTGTAAAATTCAGCCCGACAAAGACGGGCACTTTTCCCTTAACGCCATTCGGCAGGTAAAGGAGTACGACCATAGACGGCCCTTGTTCTCCCTTCGTGAAGTAGATCGTTACCTCCTCGCGTGTGGCCTTGCCACCAAGTGCGTGCTGATCGAGGAAGGTTGTCTTGTAGTGAATGTCTGCCGGCTTGCCCGGCACCCTTCCGTAGACATTTTCGGTAAATTTCCTCAATATCTCGGGCCGGCGGATGCTTTCCCACGCTGCGGGTGTGCGAATCACCTTTCCTCCGTCTGAAACCAGAAGTTCCGGTAATTGGTAGGGCGGAATCCTGCTTTCATCGTAATTCAGGCTGTCGCTCTGGGCACGGGCGGGGCACGGGTTGAGCAACCCCGACAGCGCGGTCAAGAGACCCAATTTCAGAAATAGCCGGCCGGCTTTCAGTGCTGATGGCAAACGGTTCTTTTTCATTTGAATTGGATAAAAAAAGGATTTAGTGTCTATGAGGAACGAGCGTCGCAAAAAAATCTAACGACTCACCTATGTGTTTCTCCCAGTACGACCATTCGTGGGTGCCGGGGTACTCTTTGTACGTATGCGGGATGCCGTTCCAGGTAAGGGCGCGATGGAGCTGACGGTTGTATTCAATCAGCTGATCCTCCGAGCCACAATCAAAACGCAGGGGCGGAAGGGTGTCTCTGTACTTTACAATCGTCTCCAGAACATCTTCCTCCACTTTGGACGGCTGCTGATAGTTTCGAAGGTCTTCTTCCACAAACAACGCCATTTGACCGAGGCTTGTGATGGAAGAGTGGCCGGAAACGCCGCGAAAACGGGATCCGTATTTTGCTCCAATTCTGAGCGCGCCGAAGCCGCCCATCGATAACCCGGAGATAAAAAGGGGAGAATGCGGACCGGCGCCGGCGATCTTTTCTGAAAGGGCAACCGGAACATCCTCTGCGATCCACTTCTCGAAATTGAGGTGATTGTGGGCGAGGTAGGCCGATCCATCGCCCCAGAGGCCGTCGGAGGGCATGGCGATAATCATGGGTGGCAGGTCGCCACGTTCTATCTTTTTCATTGCCTGCAGGTGCACGCCTGCGCTATACGCCCATGCCCAGGCGCTCCCGTATACGCCGTGCAACAGGATTACGACGGGAAGGACGTCTCCCGTTTGAATTCCCGGTGGTACGAAAATGCGGATATCGCCGCGACCGCGAAGATGCGGTGTCTT
>DASVOT010000295.1:0-3443 GCA_036383235.1 Chryseosolibacter sp. | reverse complement strand
GAGAAGCGCCCGCGGGTGCCCATAATTCGTCGATCAGGTTCTCCGTCTCCGCCGACACAGGCTGCCCGTGGTCCTTTGCCACGGCAAGAGGTTTGTCGCCGATGATCACGGCTCCTTCGCGCGCAAGGACCGCAAGCTTCTTCAGGACATCCGGGTTGATCGATGATTCGGCCGCGAGCGACAGCGCACTGAAGCGCGCACCACCGGGGAGCGTGAGCTTGCCATCCCTGACTTGCAGGTCTCGCAGCAGGACCTCCGTGTTGATCACTTCATAATCGTACCCTGGCCCCACTTTGAATTTCGTGTTCTTCGGATAGACGAACTTCGGTACCCCATCTCCGTAGTAATAGAGTACGTCGGCTTTGAAGTCAGCTTCCTGGAAGACAAATGAAAGCCGGGCCAGGTAATCGTTGAAGGGCCTGATCTTCGGCCACCAGATGCGCTTGTCGTTGTAGTGCGTGCCTGCGTGGTAGACGATGCCTGGGAAACCAGTACCCCTGGGGTTATGAGTGAAGCCGTGCACCACCACGCGGTTCATGCCTTCGCAGAACGAACGGTCGGCGAGGGGTTTGAGATCGAACGGACCTTCCTGCCAGTGCTGGAAACTGGTAAAGGATTCTTCCTCGACAATCTTCCGCCTGTAGATATGGGATGCCGCGGCGATCTCCTTTACCAGCCACATGATATCGATGCTGTCTTCATCGTAATGAATATGCTTGTTCCAGAACTCGCCCCTGGGAATATCCAGCGATCCCAGTGCTTTCAGCGCTTCCACGGGAACGTTGTGCAGCGGTTTGCCCGGACCCCCGGCCTCGGAGGTGATCTTCAATCCATATTGATTGCAGATCTCACGGGCTTTCCGGTAATGATTATTGATAATAAGCTCCGATAACGTCCTGGTAAAATCATCTTCAAATTTGCCCGCGGCGCCGGGAGCAAAGAAATTTTTATCGAACAGCGCGGGGATCATCTTATAGATGTCGTAGCCGTTCACTTTTTTGAACGCTGCCGGCAAGCCAGAAGTCCAGACAGAGCCGGTCGCCTCATAGCTGGCGAGGTAAAGATTCTTTAGCGCGGTATTGCTGAAATCACCGAGAAGGGGTTTCAGCTCGTTCATGAAAAACCTGAAGTGAGCGGCCGTGGCGGACGAATCGTAATGGTCGATGATTGGCGCTTGTGAATTCGGGCTGGGAAGTTTCAGCGCTTCGCCCGAATTGGCGCACACATACCGGTAGACATTCCATTCGCCGGAAGGCGGATTCCACGAAAGCTTTTCGGTACGGGCATCGAAGTAGGTTGTGATGTTCAGGATCTGCGAGGTGTCCTGCGCGGGCCGGGCGCCATTGGAAGGAATGGCGAGCACGGCCACATCTTCGTAGTAGGCCGGCTTGCCGTCGGCGTTAAAGGAAATGAGCAGGGGGCGGTTCCTGCTGTCGGTGCGCGGCACTGCGGGAAAAGGCAGCGCGATGTTTTGCTTCGACGGTCCCGTTACCTTTACACGGGAGGCATACAGGGATTTTGCAGCGTTCTTCGGGAGCGTCCAGGAGCCACCGGCGTTCCAGCTGCTTGCCACGTTGAGTCCGACTTCAAAACCCAGCCGGGTGGCGTGCCCGATAGCGAACTTGATGGTCTTCTTCGATTCCTCACTCATGAAAGCAGGGCCGGCAGGGATCATGCCATCGGGATTCGTGTATGAAGGCACGCCGATCTCGAAAATGTCCACACCGCCGATGCCAGCTTGCTGCATGGCGAGGAGCTCCTCCCTCAGGCGCACGGTGTCCGTCTTCCCGTTCAGCCACCACCAGTAAACCTTGGGCCTGGCGCGCATGGGAGGATTGATGAACCCTGCTTTGAAGGAATCATAATCGGAGCCGCGGGATTCACGCGGTGTTTTGCTGCAGGAGCACATGGCGACCATCGCTCCCATCATGATTGTTCTGAAAATCTTTTGCGCCATTGGGTTTGACTTTTTTTGAATGGTCATCCGTCCGCGACAAAGATACTCTACTTCTTTTTGACGCCGGACCCGGTACGGTTTCGGCAAGCCCGCCGGGGGTTCCATGCCCGCAGGAATTTGCGCCGCCTAGTGCAGAACAATGGGAAATTCACGGTACCCGTCGTTGATTGTCCAGCGCACCACGTATTTGCCCTTTAATGTCTTTCCCGTCCGGGGATCTTTGCCATCCCACGTGTGGACGATCGTCTTGTCGCCCGCGATGTTTTCAGTGTACAGGTTTACGACCTTTTTCCCTTTCTCTGAGTAGAGGTCGACCTGCAACTCTCCGGGGTTCCAGGATTTGCAGATGAGGATGGCCTGCTCCTGCTTTTTGACGTCATGGGGAAGCACCGTTGCCATGTAAAGATCTTTGCTTTCCGTGAAATGCACCGCTGGGACTTTCACGTTTCCTTTCGCATGGTGCCTCTCAAAGCTGGGAGGGTTTTTCAGTACCGTCATTTTGTATTTGAGATAGTCGTCAGAATTTTTATCCGTGAAGCGCAGCTCGTACAGGTCGCGGATGGTCTGGTCAAAGTCCAGCAGGGCTGTCCAAAGCTCTCCCTCATTCTTGTAATGATTGGAGTGGCCATAGGCTCTCCGGAAGGAAGCCAGGCCGGTGGTGTCTTTTTCGGCGCCGCGGCCATTTGAGCTGATGAATTCCGGGTGGACGCGATCCTGATTCCACATCACTTTCAGGTTGGTATTGATCAGGCGCTGAATATCCCTTTGATCGAAGACCACTCCGTAATGATAGGCCTCCACGATCTGGCCCACTTCGCGGGCGGTGTACCCCGAGCGCCAGGGGTGTACCCAAACGCCGTGACGGGTTTCTTTTCTTTTCAGGTCGACATCGGTGGGCACCAGGGGCTCCCAGTAATTCCACGCGTAGTGGTCGTCGAAATACTGAAAATGCATTTTCGTCGTCAGGTAAATTTTCTGCGCCCGGTCGTGGTATTCTTTCTTCCCGGTGGCGCGGTGGAGCAACAGGAAGACGACTCCCGCATCCATCTGCTTGTTGAATGGCGGACTCATTCCCGCCTCGGACACATTCGGGCGTGTGACCCACCGCGTCAGATCGCCGGGCAACAGGAATTGATTGGACCCGATGTAGGCTCCGTACGGGCCGTCATCGATCCAGGTACCTCGCTTGTCGTATTTTTCGGCGAAGTCCTTTTCCGCTATGCGGACATACGCTCTCGCTTTGTCGCCGTATTTCCCGCTGAGGTTTTTGTCTTCCAGCACCAGCACGGAAAAGTTCAGCAATCCTTCCATGAGGAGGGCATCTCCGACGAGCACATCCTGCCAGTATTTCCGGTCTGATAAATATGCCCCGACCCAACCCTTGTAGCCGTCGGGTGACGTGGCCATTTTGCCAGCCAGGAAGTCGTAGTACCGCACGCCTGCGTCCAGCCATGCCGTGTTACGGGTCATTTTGTAGTAGGTGAGG
>DASVOT010000294.1:0-2618 GCA_036383235.1 Chryseosolibacter sp. | reverse complement strand
AAGTATCGACGAGGAGAAACTGGGTTCCTTCACGCAGTATCCTATCCGCCTGGCCTGGGCGATCACCATCCATAAAAGCCAGGGACTTACGTTCACGAACGCCGTGATCGATGCCGGCGATTCGTTTGCGCCCGGACAGGTATACGTAGCGTTGAGCCGCTGCACGTCGCTGGACGGACTTGTTTTGCGTTCCAAGATCGTTCCCTCGAGTATTTCCACTGACCCGCTCGTGCTGGATTTTGCGAGAAGGGAAGCGGACATGGAGTCGCTGATCGACCTTCTACACCGCGACAAACTGGAGTTCCAGAATGATCAGCTTACAAAAACGTTTGACCTCCGCAAGCTGGCAGAGGGATTCAGCAATTACGCCGACAGTATTCCCGGAAGAAAGATCCCGGGTGTAAAGGAAGCGTTGACCAACGCCCGGACGATTTGCGCCAGACTGGAAGAATTGCAAAAAGTGGTCGTCAAATTCGAGCAGCAGATGAACGAGTTGCTCAAGGAGAATCAGGAGGAGAAATTGAAGGAGAGAGTTCAGAAGGCCATCGCATACTTTTCGAAAATTCTGGAGGAAGCGGTGTTGAGTCCGATGGATAAACACCTTGTATCGCTGAAGGAAGTCAGGAAGGTGACGAAATACGTCAAGCTTGTCCGTCAGCTGAGAAATGCGGTGGCCCGGAAGATCAACATCATCCGGAAGGTTCAATACGGCGAGGTTGTTTTTAATCCTTCCGGCGTGGAGATGGCGGTGGCAGAGATGGCGGATACACGGGGAAGAACGAAGAAGGACGAGAAAGGGAGCAGCCTAAGGGAAACGCTCACTTTGCTGAGGGCGGGTCTGAAGCCGGTTGAGGTAGCGAAAAACCGGGGGCTGGCGCTGAGCACGATCGAGGGGCACATCGCCCTGCTCATTAAATCGGGAGATATTGGTATCCATGAATGTATGGAGGCGGATCGGGTGAATAATATCCTGCAGACGATCCAGAACTTGCAGGCTCAAAGCATTTCCCCTGTGAAGCAAAGGTTGGGCGATGGATTTTCGTACGGAGAGATTCGCGCGGTGATGACGCATTTGCAGTTCATCGATAAGGAAAATGGATGATCGTTGTATGCGCGAAGGTCTTAAAAGGGAGGCCCCGGTGTCCCTCTCGGTCGGCAGGCAGATAAACCGTATCTTCGGGTGGAATTGACTGGTGTAACATGCGTCTAAGTGTATTGGCAGTACTCCTGTTTCCTATCGTCGCGGCCGGGCAGGGTTACGATCTCGTATTAAAGGGCGGCAAGATCATCGATGGCACAGGCAATGGATGGTTCTATGGCGATGTGGCAATTGATTCCGGAAAGATTGCCGCCGTTGGCGACCTGGGGGAGGTTAGCGCGGATACGGTTATCGATATCAGGGGATTGATCGTCGCGCCGGGGTTTATCGACGTGCACACGCACATTGAGAAGAATGACTTAAGGGTTCCGACGGCCGACAATTTTATTTTCGACGGAGTCACGTCGGTAGTCACCGGAAACTGCGGTTCTTCGAACCTTGATCTCGCGAGGTACTTCCACCGGCTTGACAGTGTGAAAACTTCGGTCAATGTTGCCTCCCTGATCGGACACAACACCGTTCGTGCCGCGGTCATGGGTGAGACGCGGCGGGATCCGTCCGCGGAAGAGCAGCGGAGAATGGAGGCGTTGGTAGAGCAAGCCATGCGCGACGGCGCTGTCGGTTTTTCAACGGGGCTTATTTATACACCCGGGACTTACTCGAAGACGGAGGAAGTGGTTGGACTTGCGAAGGCGGCGGCGAAATACCACGGTCTTTATGCTTCGCATATCCGAAACGAAGGCGATCATGTCACCGAAGCGATAGATGAGGCGCTGGACATCGGACGCAAGGCGAACCTGCCCGTGGAGATATCCCACTTTAAAGTCACTTCGAAACATAACTGGGGCAGGTCTGTTCAAACGCTGGCGCAAATCGAAGCGGCCCGTGCCGCAGGGGTTGATGTGACCATTGACCAGTATCCCTATGTCGCAAGCAGCACTACGATCAACACGTTGCTTCCGACCTGGGTCTTTTCCGGAGGTGTGGATTCCGTCACATTCCGGTTGGAGGATGCGGGGATCCGAAAGCAGATCCGGTCTGAGATGGTGAAGAGCCTCCGGAGCCGGGGTTTGAAGAACTTCAGCTACGCGGTGGTGGCCAGTTATTCCGCCGACTCTTCTCTGAACGGAAAGAATATCTCCGAGATCAACCGGGCAAAAGGCAGGAAGCCGAAGGCCCGCAATGAGGCCGAGACGATTCTTGAAATGGTGAGCAAGGGGAGCGCTCAGATGGTGTTTTTCAGCATGGGTGAGGAAGACGTGCAACGCATTATGCGATATCCGTTTAATATGGTTGCGTCCGATGGCGGCATCATCCGCTTCGGCGACGGCGTTCCCCATCCGCGCTCGTATGGAACCAATGCCAGGGTGCTCGGATATTATGTTCGAAGGATGAACGTCATTCGCCTGGAAGAAGCCGTCAGACGGATGACATCCTTGCCGGCAGGGAAATTTAACCTTCGCGACCGCGGACTGATCCACGAAGGCATGGCGGCCGACCTCGTTGTATTCGATGAAAG
>DASVOT010000293.1:0-2939 GCA_036383235.1 Chryseosolibacter sp. | reverse complement strand
ACGGATTCGGAATAAAAAAGGCGGTTCCGGCGGAATAAACCTTTCCCGAAGAGTCAGGACAGGACAGGATGCGCAGGCCTACCTGCGTCGGCGCGGCTTCACGCGTCGTTTCTCCCGGAAGAATCGCCGGGAAATGTGAGCATGCCTGATAAAAAATTTTGTGGTCTTCCGGCGCGCGATGAGGGCTAGCCGGCCCCGCAACGAAAGGCCCCTGTAAGAAAATTAGTGCGACCGTCAGGAAAACCCTGAGAAATCAGGTCTATGCTGACAGGAACGCACAGGGAATTTTCCGAATTTGGTTGGCTGGGGGTGGAGATCTCAGAGGTCCCGGGGCGGGGCCGCCGCCATACGAAGCCTAAATAACGCCGAACCCCAATGACCGCGGCCCCCGGGGCTCCGGCAATCTGATTTATTTAAATTCAAAATTTCTCTGATCCTTTCAACCGACTGCCTTCCCACCTTTGCATCACCACCGTCGATCGGAAGAACCTGGGACGCAGGAGGGCATGGGAGCGATTCACCGGTTTAAGGTGGCCATTTGCAATAACCATAATGCACTAAATGTAAACCGAAAATGAAAAACTGTTTCATCCCGTTCATTTCCATTCTCCTGCTTGCCAGTTGCGAGCTGCCGTTTGAAAACGCTACCGCCTCCCGGGACTTCGTCATCCGCGCAGGCGAACATTACGCCAGCCCCCGGCTTTATGAAACGTTTAATTCCGGGAGACTGCGCTTCAAAGCGACCTTCGATGAATCGGCAAAGTATGAGTTCAGCGACTCCTCCCTGCAGACAAGCAAGAACAAGCTCATGGGATTTTCGGATTGCAGCTCCCTGCACCATGAGAACAGCGCCCGCTTTGCATGGCAGTGGCTCCATAACCGCATCGAGATCTTTGCCTATTGCTATGTCGACAGCATGCGCGTTGAACAATTCATCGCGCCGGTAAATCTTAATGAAGAGAATCTGTTTGAGATTGAAGCCAGCGGCGGGGAATACGTGTTCTACCTGAACGGCGAAAGAAAAGTCAGCGTCGCCCGCACGAGCACGTGCAGCGAAGGGGTAAATTACATGTTGTATCCCTACTTTGGCGGCACAGAACCGGCCCCGCACGACGTCAACATTAAAATAGAAATGGTGAAGTAAGATCGTCAAACTCAGACGCTGACCACCGCATTAACGCTTGGGAGAGAACCATGAACTTGCTGATCATCGACAACGACGTCATCAATAATTGCACACATATCCGGGTCGCGGAAACATCTCGACTATTCACCGAAACCCGGTGTGTGCACAAAGCAGGGGATGCCACCGATTTCCTCCATATGGTGTGCAAGGGGATCCTCAATGTCCCCGACCTGATCCTGATTAACCCGGGTATACCTGGCGTAAGTCTTGCTGACTTTCTTCAAAAGCTCAGCATCAAAGCAGCTCAGCATTGCAAGCAAACCGCTGTCATGATCCTGCCGAAGCCCCGCGAATTGGCCGGGACAGCTGAGCCCGCACCTATGGCGGACATAAAACTTGTGATCCCGCGCACACCCGCCCTCCGGTACATCGAGGTGGCGATGTTTTCCCTGTCGAATCTCGCTATGTTCAGAGCGAATCTCCTTCCGACAATCTGTTCTTGCAGCTTTTGGGCCTGATCGGCGTTTGTCGCCGGCACGGCAAACCAAAAGATCTGTTGCGTTCCTAGGTTCATTGACTGATCACAAAAACCAGCTCTTGCGCCTTAAAAATGCGGATTCCTGGCGATTTCAAAGTCAGGAGGATAGAATTCCGTTGAAAACCTTACATCAGGTGACAGGGGCGCCAAAAAAACATGATAAAAGTTTTTTGAATTGATGACGCAGATCATTTACTTTCAAGTGACATTTCGTTGAGCGGCCCCCCCGGGCCCCGCGGTCTTATCACCTCCCCACTTTTTTGGACAGGTAGAAACCAAATAAACAATCATGATCATACTGTTTGTTGATGATGACGTGGACAACGTGCAAATGTTTTCCGAGGCTTTGAAAAGAATCGATGCGACCTTCAGGTGCATTGTGGCCTACAATGGCAAGCAGGCACTGGATATACTGCAGACCGGCCTTGTCCCCGACTACATCTTCCTGGATATCAACATGCAGGTAATGAACGGGAAGGAAACCCTTAAGGCACTCCGAAAAGAGCGCCGTTACAGAAAGGTTCCGGTCATTATGTATTCAACAGCGATCACCCCAGACGAGATCACTTCATATAAAAAGGAAGGCGCCACCCGGTTTCTGATCAAGGCCGGCAAGTTACAAGACATATGCCTGTCCCTGGAGAAGATCATCTCCAGGGCAACCGATGAGATCATCGTCGGCTGACAGCCAGCCCGCTCTCCCCCTGTTTCCCGCGTTTTGAATCCACCCGCACCTCGATCTGGCGGGGATAACATAAATATGCTCCAGGGCCTGCCAAAGCCGCCCGCATTCTCTTTTTTAAAAAATTTTTGACGGACATCATTGCTTTTCTGGCAGCGGTTAGGCAGTTTTGTCCATTATTTATAATAAGTCTAAATAAACTTAAAAATGAAGCTCTCTTTTACCCTTTTCCTTTTCCTGGTGTCTTTGGCGGTTCACGCCCAGTCCGGAAACATTCGCGGTCATGTAAAAGATTACACGGGAAACCCCTTAACCGATGCCTATATCTTCCTGGAGAACTCGTCATTCGGATCAGTTTCCGACAGCCGGGGTGAATTTCTAATCAGGAATGTTCCCCCTGGCTCTTATATTATAAGCTTCTCGGCAGTGGGGTTCGAGGGCCAGTCCCGCCAGGTGGTAGTAAAAGCAAACGAAACAGTGGTGGTCGATTTCCAGATCGCCGAAAAAATATCGGTTCTCCGTGAAATTGAGATATCGGGGATCAGGAGCATCACCGGGATGGGGTACCTGGACGAAGTTCACGGCACCGCGAT
>DASVOT010000292.1:0-2118 GCA_036383235.1 Chryseosolibacter sp. | reverse complement strand
CCGCAACGATCTGCCGGGCGATGTTTGCTTCCAGACTCTTCAGGTGCACCAGCCCCATGTAAATGCGGTTACCTTCGATGGAGGTGAGGTATTCGCTGTGGTTCACGCAGGGCGCCTCGATCTGTCCGCCGTTCATCCGCGCTTCGTGGAAATAGAATTCTGTTTTGTAAAACCCTCCGAAATTGTTGATGACTCCCACCATGAATTCAAGGGGATAATGGGCTTTCAGGTACAGGCTCTGGTAGCTTTCGACCGCATAGCTCGCCGAATGTCCTTTGGCAAAGGAGTATCCGGAGAAGCTTTCGATCTCGAACCAGACCCGGTCAATTACTTTTTGCTCGTACCCTTTCTTCCGGCATTCCTCGAAGAAGCGTTCTTTGACGCGGTTGAATTCCTCCCGTGAGCGGTATTTGCCCGACATACCCCTGCGCAGCACGTCGGCTTCCGTCAGGGTGATGCCGGCGAAATGATGGGCGACCTTGATCACATCCTCCTGGTACACCATCACGCCATAGGTTTCTTTCATGAGCTCATCCATCCTGGGATGGATACCCTGGTAGGTGCCGCCGCTGCGAACGGCGTGAAAGCGTTCGATGTAAGCCCGCATCATGCCGGAACTTGCCACGCCGGGCCGGATGATCGAGCTCGCGGCGACGAGCGTCAGGTAGTCCTCGCATCTCAGTTTCCCCAGCAGCATCCGCATCGCCGGCGACTCGACATAAAAACACCCGAGCGCCTGGCTGTTCCGCAGCAGCTCTTTTATCTTTTCGTCTTTCTTGAATGCCGCAAACCGGTTGATGTCTACGTCGATCCCCCTGTTCCTTTTCACGTGGGCGACGGCTTCCCGGATGTGGCCGAGGCCACGCTGGCTGAGGATGTCGAATTTGAAAATACTCATGTCCTCCGCGCTGTGCATGTCGAAGTGGGAAACAGGATATCCTTTTGGCGGAACATCCGTAGCGGTAAAGGCGTACACAGGCTTCTCTGTGATCAATACACCTCCCGCGTGGATCGAGAGATTCGAAGGCAGGTCCATAAAGTGTTGTGCGTACCTGAAGATGAGGCGCGTGATGTGGTCGCGATCGCGGTTACTTGCGGGGTCCTCGACGATGGCGTTAATCTCGTCCTTGGGGAGGCCGAATACTTTCCCCAGCTCCCGGAGAATGGAACGCCACTGGTAGGTGACGTGGGTACCCAGCAGGCACACGTGGTCCCGGCCGTAACGGTTGAAGATATACGCATAGATCTCGTCGCGGTGGTCCCAGGAGAAGTCAATGTCGAAGTCGGGCGGGGTGGTGCGTTCCTCGTTGAGAAAGCGCTCGAAATAGAGATCGAGCTCAATGGGGTCTACGTTGGTTATGCCAAGGCAATAGGCGACCATGCTGTTGGCGCCGCTTCCGCGGCCCACGAAGGGGAAACCCTTTTTTGTGGCATAGGTGATTAGGTCGCAGGCCACGAGGTAGTAGCTGCAAAAGTTCTTCAGTTTGATAATGCGTAGCTCGCGGTCGAACCGCTCGCGGAGCTCCGGTCGTGTACTGTCATAGCGCCGTTGAAAACCCTCCCACGCTTTTGTCACGAGCAGATCCCAATCCTGATCCGGATTTCCGCTGACATGCTTCTTGTTTTTGTCCTCGCGCAGATCGAAGTCTATGCGGCACTGCGCGAGGAGGGTTTTTGTATTTCGCGCCAGCGCGGGGAAGTTCCTGAAATGCGCTTCCAGTTCCGCTTCGGGCACCATCATCTCGTCCGCCAGGGCTTGCTGCTGCGGGGCCAGCTTGCTGAGAAGCGTGTTGAGATCGATGGCGCGCATGAGGCGGTGGACATTGAAGCCGATACGCGAGGCGAAGGTGACAGGCTGAAGGATTACGTACTTATCGCGGTGCGCGTGAAAGGACGATTGTATGGCAAAGTGGTTCAGCTGATGCCGGCCCACGCCGATGAATTCGAAGGCGCGCAGGGTCTCCGGTTCTGCATGCGGGTAAGGATAGATGATGAAGACGTTGGCGAACTCCGGCGCCCGTTTCGGAAAAGGTTTTTTCTCGCGGTTGTGAAAAGACAAGAACCGGTTGATGGCCTCGAAGCCGTCGTTGTTCTTTGCAATGGCGATGTAAAGCAATT
>DASVOT010000291.1:0-3068 GCA_036383235.1 Chryseosolibacter sp. | reverse complement strand
GTAGTTGTGTTTCTTATCGATGTAATGGAATCCGTCTACCAGCGTCGTGTCTGCCTTTGCGGAGACCGTGTCGCCCGCCAGGGTGTAATCGGGTAGTACCTCGATCTTGCCAAGTGTGTAGATCCGTTTTGCCTTCTCCGGTACGCCCGGCTCCAGGGTCAGCATGAGATCGACCTGGCGTTTACCTACTGTACTGTCGGCCTTGAAGATGAGGTGCCGGTCGTCGAAATAAAAGAATCCTAGGTTCTCCATCGCTTCCTCTATGCGCTGTTGCTCGGCTTTCAGGCGTTCGAGGTTGTATTTCTGTTTGGTCTTGACGTACGATTGGTCCTTCACGCTGTCAATATTCCTGAACAATGTATCCATTCGCTCAAAGACGATGTCCCGGATGCGGTAGGCCGGGTGAACGCGAGCGGTATAGGTGACTTTCCCTTTTTTGTCTTGGACCCGCACAGCCGACGACACCTCCGAAAAAAAGTATCCGTTGTTGATGAGGTGTGCCTGCAGCATTTCGGCAATTTTTTCCGCGTCGATATCAGACATGTAGACGGGTGCTTGTCCGAGTTTGTTCTTCATGAAGGTGCGAAAACCTTTTTTTTGCGGATTGCCCGCCTTGTAAAAAAACCAAAGCCCCGGACGCGCACCCAGGATCGTCGTATTCGGTTTCGGCAGGATGTTGGCGTTGAGTAATTCCTTGATCCGCTTTTTCGCGCTGACCCTTCCCTCGGGTATCAGCTTAACCTTTGAACCGGTATACAAGACCTGGTTTTCCGGTACCAGCTTGATGGCTGTACATCCGGGAAACAAAAATGCAAACAGGAGAAAATGAACAAGGGCACACGCGATGCCTATGCTACGATTTTTATTTCCAACGTCAGTTTTTCTTTTGCGCATTCTCCTTAAATAATTCGCTCAGCGTATTGTAGTCTTTCACGTAGATGAGTCCGGTGCCGGTTTCCGTCAACTCGCCGTCGATCATGTCATAATCGCTGTTCCTGAAACCCGTGATCCGCAACCGCCCGTCCGGCGTGAGCTTGTATTCAAGTGCAAGGTCACCAATGTAGTCGGTGGCCTGCCGGTTTGAATTTTGCCCTTCCAGGTCAATGTTGCCCGAGAGCTTTACGACCAGCCTGTTGTTGAACAGGGATTTTGAAACGCCGAGCTGCAGTTCGGTTTGTCCCTGCGCCTGGCCGCTGGAATAATCCTCATATGATTTTATGTCGAAGCTCAGCTCTACGCCTTTGATCTTCTCTCCTAACCGGTTGAGTTGCTCGGAGAGGATCTTGCTCACACTGCTCCGGGCAGTGGATTCGAGGCCGCCCGGTCCCTGGTTTTCGAAGGGGTCGTCGGCGATGAATCGCTTGAGGATGAGCAGGGCAAATACCTGTTTATTAAGATCGGATTCGCGTGTGTTAATGTCCTGTAGCCGCGCGTAGACGCTTCCCCCAATCGCGTTGCGGTTGGCCATGGGCATTTCGAGTTGAAAACTTATTTGCGGCTCGAGCAATTCGCCGTTCAGCTTGAGGTAAACAAGGAACGGAAGCCGTTGCTTGTACGTGTTCACTTCGGCGCCCGCGGCGCCGCTGAGCTGGTTGGAGAATAATTCAATGGGAGAAGTCTGCACCTTATAGATCGCCCGGATGTCCATCTGGGCGTTCATCGGATCTCCCAGCCAGGTAATGGTGCGGCCTTTATCGATGGCAAACTCGCGCTTTACAAACTTGTAAAACGTCCGGTTATAGGTCCCTTCCGAGATCTCATACCTGCCTGTCAGGTGAATGTCTCCGGTTGGATCGATTTGAAGCGTTAACGTTGAATTGCCTTTGACGGTGAGCTGGTCTCCGGTGAGCGGGTCGATGACGACGGTAAGCGTCTCCTGGTCGGTGAGCTCAAGCCTGGCGATCAGGTCAATGCCCCTGAAGCCTGATTTGATGGTGTCTGCGGTTTCCTTTTTAATGTTTTTCATAAACGGATCCTGCTCAAAGGTCCGGTCGACGAATTCCACGATGCCTTCTGCCTGCAGGATGGACGCCTCGGACTGAGGAACGACATACGTGAGGTTGCTTCCTTCGCTCAGGCCGATCTGCACGGTTACGACAGGAGTGGTCGTGTTGCCGCGAATGCGGGCATTCAGTTTTACGTCCACCTTTCCATAGAACAGATCGTTGTCTTTTGCGGTCGTATTCAGCAACCTGAAATTGTCTGAACTGAGATTGAGGTTGAACTTGAAATTGCGATAGTCTTGTGTCAGGATTGTTCCGTCCAATACGGCTTTGTTTTCCCGCGTGTCGGCCACTTCGAATTTATTGAAGGAAATTCCCTCGTCGACGAAAGAAATGCTTTCGCGTGGGATGGAAAATGAGCTGTTGAGGTAAGTGGAGAAGAAGCGTGCATCGGCTACGACGATACTGCCGTCGACGTCGGGTTTTTCCGGAGTTCCCTTTACCGCGATGTCGCCGGAGATGGTGCCTGCCAGGTTGCGAACCTGGCTCTTCACGATCGGCTGCAGCGACCCGAGGTTAAAGCTCTTCACTGTGGCCACCAGGTTGTAGGAAGGCGACTGACCTCCGGTGTAAAAACCACGGGCCTTCACATCGTTGTGATTGCCCACCAACGCAAAGTCTACGTCGAAGCGGTCTCTGATCTTCCGGTCTACTTTCAGAGCGAGGTTTCCCCAGGGGACCTGCGAGAGTTGGAGGTCATCGACGCGAATGTCGGACGTGAACGTCATTCCCGACGGATCCGGGAAAATTTTTATATACCCCTGGAGCAACCCCGAGACGGGCTTCTCCTGCGCGATCACGCTCGAGAGGTATTCGAGGTTAAGTTCACGGAAGGCAATTGAGATGGGTGAACCGGGCTGTTCATCCGATTCGACGATCAGTTTTTCGCGCCGATTTGCGAATTCCACATTATGCGCGATAAACTTTTCTCCCCCGAACCTCATGTAGTTATTCACGGGCAGTGTCCACCTTTGATAGTTTAGCAACGTACCTTGCGGTAGCAGCCGGAGCTCAATCGCATCATCGAGGCTGAAGAGCGTTCCTGAAAACGCGTATTTGTCCTGG
>DASVOT010000290.1:0-5196 GCA_036383235.1 Chryseosolibacter sp. | reverse complement strand
GTTGATACGAATGATGGAGTTTAAGTTATACCCGCCGAGCACGAGGATATTGTCCGTACCTTTCTTAACTGCTTTCAAGCCTCTGAACCGGGTTGAAAATCCAAAATTTCCAATGTTCTGACCGGTCGGTGAATTCGTGAGCGATGGTCCAAACGCGAGTCTGACAATGCCTTGATTGATGTTGAAGGATCCGATAAAAGCAAACCAGTTGCCGTTACTGCTGACCACCTCAATTCCTTCTGGATAGACGAGGAGGCCGCCGGGATTTCCAAGGTTTGTGACGACAGGGGTATTTTCCCGGCTGTTTCCGAAATCCAGGCGATACAGAGTGTGATTGTTCTCGCTGGTCACGAATCCAAACCACTCGCCATTGTCTTCCACGAGTTTGTATCCATATCCACCGTTCAGGCCCGTTATCGTCAGCAGTTGCTGATCCGCAGTCAGGGTTTCCATATCCTTCAGGCAGAAATCCCATTCGGAAGTCGTGGCACCGGAAGATGTATTAGTGATCTTCAGGAATTGTTCCCTGCAGGCGACAGATGAAATCGTAAAATCCGCTGTCAGAGATTGTGCGCAGGCGAAAAGTGGACCAGCGAAAAAAATAAAGAGGACGAAGGTTACTTTCTTCAATGGAATTAAAGCCCCATTATCTCCGTTCATACACTTTTTCAGCACGAGGTAAGTCAAAAATACAAAATTTAACCTGTCGCTTTCAGAAGGACTTTTTCGTAAGTCAGTGTGATCTGAATTTGGCTGCGGTGACGGGACGCTATTTTCTGTATCGTCGCCGCCAGCCTTTCGCGCCCCCCTGACAGCATTTGCTGAATGGTATCAAGGGCTTTCTCTACATCCTCTTCGAGTATGACCCCGCCGCCTTCCGCCTCAACGATGGCTGAATCGTCGCCGACGCCACGTTCGATCAGAATGGGCAGGCCGTTTGCCCAGTATTCTCCATTCTTGATCGGAGAACAATATTTTCGTGAAGGTGCAGGCCTGATGCAGCAAAAAGCAAAGTCGGAAGCCGATAAATATTCGTTTACCAGGTCATGGGGTACGGAGCTGATAATGACCCGGGTCAAAGGAATACATTGTTCCTCTAATTGCTTCTGTAATTCCCCGCGGTTATGACTTGTCAATATGATCAACCTGAATGTTTCCCCAAAGAAATCAAATGCTTTCTTGAACAGGGCGAAGGCTTCCTTCCCGTAATAGATCCCTCCAAACTTTCCCACGTAGATTCCGGTCACTGAAGTTGGCGGAATGCGAAGCTGGTTTCGGATGGCCATCCTCTTTTTTTCGCTGAACTGAAATTTCTCGACATCGACAGTACAAGGCAGCACATGTACTCTTTCATCCTTGATACCCTCCAGAATCAGTTTTTCCCGGTAATGGCGAGACACGGGAAAAAGGTAGGCAGCGGATTTCTTTTGCTGGGCTTCGTGATGCTTCTCGATAAGTGTTCGGATGTCGTACCATTTCCAAACGTCCGATTCGACCATATAATCCGCATGGGGTTCGAACGATTCAACAATGTAGGGAACGTTGAACGCTTTACCCAGTCGATGACCGAACGCACCGGCCATCGCCGATCGGCAAATAACCAGATCGATTGCATGTTGTTTGCAAATTCGTTTCAGCGATGCGTACAGCAAAAAATAGTCCGATATTTTAGTGAGAACGACGTTGCCTCTTGTAGTGGAATACAATGGGATATGTCTGATTTTAGCCAACGAAAATTCTTTCACCGGTCCGGCGCGCTCAACCGAGCAAAAAACAACCTGCCTGACGCAATCAAATGAGGACAACACTTTCAGATGGGGAACAATAGTGGAAGCCGTAAGCGTATCCTCAGCACTCCAATATCCGATGTATAATACGTTCATAGAAATTCATGGATAATTGCGGCTATCCGCTCCGACGACTTGCCGTCTCCGTATGGATTATTTGCATTTTTCATTGCGTTATACACTGAAGGATTTGTGTGAATGCGATCAAACGCCGAAACAAGTCCCTGGGTCGTCGTGCCTGCCAGTACGGCGCATCCGGCGTCTATCCCTTCGGGTCGCTCCGTCACCTCGCGCATAACGATGAGGGGAACCTTCAACGCCGGAGCCTCTTCCTGAATGCCCCCGGAGTCCGTGAGAATGATTCGGGCTTTGCACATCAGTTCAACCATCTCATCATAGACAAGGGGTTCAATGAGCGATATCGATGGATTTTGGCCAAGCACGCTGGTCACCCTCTCTTTTACCTTGGGATTCAGGTGGACCGGAAAAACAAATTTCAGGGTGGGGTATTTTGCACAAAGTATCTCCACCGCCCGGCAAATATTTTCCAGTCCCTGCCCGAAGCTCTCCCGCCGATGCGCTGTGATGAGGATCAGGTCTTGACCGGGAGCGACCATTTTTCTGAAACGCTCTGAATGTTTCCGCGTTTTGAGCTTATCGAGGGTGAAGAGCAGGCTATCGAGAATGGTGTTGCCGACTACATGAACATTGGGAAATCCGGCGAGGTTTTCGGCAGCTTTCTTCGTTGGGGCAAAATTGAGTGTGGATACCAGAGAGATTACCGCCCGGTTAATTTCCTCCGGAAAAGGAGAATACTTCTGGCCGCTCCTCAGCCCGGCCTCCACGTGCGCCACGGGTATCTTGTGATAGTAAGCGACCATCGCTGCAACCATCGCGCTGGTGGTGTCACCTTGTACGACCAGCATCCGCGCTTGAATGCTTTCAATAACTTTGTTCAATTCCAAAAACAATCTACCGGTAATAGTGGCCAACGATTGATTCTCCACCATGGCATTTAATTCGACATCCGGTGTTATTTCAAAAAAATCAAGAATCTGTTTCAGCATTTCTTTATGCTGACCGGTGGAGACGAGCTTTACGTCATGCTGATGCTTGAGGGCAAAATAGACGGGCATGAGCTTGATGGCTTCCGGCCTCGTGCCGACGATGATCAGAATGGTTTTCAAATTGAATTTAATATGGTGGCCAATTTCAAAGAATTTTCTTCGGCACTGAAATGCGACGGCAGTTCTTCGGTCGTGAAAAAAGACGAGTTCTTTTCCCTGAACGCCGCAAAAGCGTCCAGGAGAAATTCTTTCAGTAAATCGATCTGGTCATAATATACGACCGAGGACCCTGAAAAAGAAAGGGCTGCGGCGGTACTGCTCTGCCGGTTCGTGATCGCCAGGATCCTGCGTTTCGCGACAAAGTAATCGAGAACCTTGGATGGAAGGAACATGGCTTGTTCGGGCCGCTCCAAAGGCTGGTCGATCGTCAACAGGATGTGAGCCGTTAGCTGAAGGCGGAGGGCCGCCAAATACGGAATCTCTCCGAGGTGTTTAACAAAAGGCAGATTGCATCGTTGAATCACCTCGCGGTTCTTGTTGTCGATTGCTCCCGCAAATATAATTTCGATCTCCCCAAATTCGGGATACGTTTTCCATATCTCTGCACACGCCTGAAGGAAAAAGCCGGGGGAGCGATCACCCGCGAGCCCGCCTGTATAGATCACCCGCAAGCGCCCGGTAAAATCCGGCGGCAACGCCTTGACATCGTCTGGATCATAAACATTCGGAGAAATAAAAAACTTTTCAGTCAATGCAGGGTATCGGGACCGGTAGAACTCCAGCGTCTTTTGTGTGGTAAAACTTATCCTGTCGGCGACCTGGAAACAACGCGTCTCCCATTTCTCATTAAAGCGGTGTTCAGATTTTGAGTACCGGGCCATTGGCGATCCCACCCATGGATCGCTTAGGTGCATAACCCACGGCACCTGAAAATGCTCCTTCATTTTAAAGGCCATCAAAGCGGAACTCAACGGATTCGATCTGGAATAGATCACATCCGGTCTGTGCGTTATTCTTTTAATCGCTTTTTTGGATTGCAGGTGAAAAGTGAATTTGGAATCCGGATAATTAATTCCGCCCGGAACCAGCTTGCGAAGAAAGAAGTTGGTCACCTTCGATTCCCATATTCGGAGTTCCACTTTATCCCCCCCGGACAGATCATATCGCTCGAGACCCTCGTCATACGGCATGAATAATGTGGGTACGGATGAGGTTACCAGATCAAGAACCAGACCGGTTTGACGCAAATACTTGAGGTATTTTGCGACCTGCAGACATTCCGGGTCGTTTTTTGGCGGGCAGGCAATGCTTACAACCAGAACTCTCTTCATGCGGCAAAACTTGGGTTTCCGCTTTTCGCTTCATCAATGACCCGATCAATGGTGCTCAGCTGGTAGTCATACGTATTCGTCCGTGCAAATTCTATCCGCGTCTCCTGAGATTGCGGGTTATTCAGCACATGGAGTTTCTCTTTTACAGACCTCAGCAATGCCGGTAGTTCACCGTTGTTTTCCGGCATGTTTAGCAGTCGTGGCGCATGCAAATATTCCTCCATCCGCGTACTAACAATCGCTTTGCCCGAGGCCAGGTACTCCATAACTTTATGAGAATTCGAAGCCTGAGCGCGATACGAGACGGTATCATAACATAGAAGTAATATATCGCAAGCCTTCAGGAACGCAGGTACCCGATCACTGGAGAATGCTCCCAGGAAAAATACATTTTCGGCCGGTCGTGTGTCCTTCAGCGGCGTGCCGGAATCGTCGCCTACAAAAATAAAATCACAGTCTGCATTCTCAGCAATAACACGTTTTAACAAACGAAAATCCAGGTATTTTGAATGAAGGTTCCCCACATACCCAACTTTGAAGGGATTGTGCCCCGGAAGTTGTTGCATTGCCTTTGCATCAAAAAAATAATCCGCCACCGCGTGGTGTATAAAGTACTTCAGGGTTTTCGTATCGATTGAATCCAGCAGGAGCCTGGAGGGCGACAGCACAACGTCTGACTGATTGGCTATCAGGATCTCTTTTTTGCGGGCCGCATGCCAGTCGGCGGCAAAATAAATATTTGTCGGAGCCCGGAAGAGTCGGGGAAACTGCAATCTAAAAGGATCAAAACTCCATATTACATCAAATGAGGTTTTGGCCAGCGCTGAAATTTTTTTGACATCCAAACAAGACAGTCGCCTTGCGATTCCTTCCGGCATTCTGTTCAGGCCCCTCACAACAGGTGTATAATCGATTGTATAAAGCCCGGTGTAGGCGGTGCGGGAGCAGGTGCTGGACCTGGATGGCGGATTCAAAAAGTAAACCGTGTTGCCATACCGGGTCAGGGCAATC
>DASVOT010000289.1:0-22075 GCA_036383235.1 Chryseosolibacter sp. | reverse complement strand
GATTCGATGTCGGGGTTAATGAAACTCTTGTCCCAGGCCATGGCGTCGGACACGCTGTTGATGTAGTCCCATCGTCCGGTGTTATAGCCCACAAAGTGTTTCCCAAGCGCTGCCCTGATTTCCATCAGCTGATAAGTCGCTTCCAGTTGTTCGACCAGTACGTATACCTTGATCGTACCGGAAGGAAGACCAAGGTGTTTCTCGAGCGCATCGAGCATATCATTCCACAGGGCAGCCTCTTCGGCTGTCTGGATCTTTGGCAGGTAAAGTACGAGGGAGGATCCCTGCTCCTGCAATGCCCTGAAGTTATTCACCACGTAAAGTGTAATATCGACAATGGAGGCGGCCATGGCCCCTCCTTTCTCGTCGCGGATATGTCGGTCGTCGAGGTGAAGTCCGCGGGCGCGGAATATGCGGGTGGTAAAGCGCAGCTGTTCCTGCCAGCTGGCGATGATCTTGCGTCCGAAGAAATCCTCTGCCCACCGGTTCATTTCTCCGGCCACCTGCCCCGCGACCTTCAGGAAGACCGGATCCTGGTGGATCGCCAGCTTCAGGTTCCGCTGGTTATCCAGCGACATGGTTGTAACCTGGCCCAGCGCGTCTTCTCCGTCGAACATCCATCCATCGGCGCCGGAGAGCAACGCATAGGCTACATTACGAATACTGCTCTCGGTGGCCGCGTTCGGCTTGGCGGCCGGTCCTGTGCCCTGTATCCACTGTCGGCGGAGGTCGTGGGGGATTGGCGATCCTTCAAATTTTCCGTCGCGCGCGTCCTGGACCCTTATTTTCGTTCGGGGAATAACCCCTTGCGGATCGAGGAACCCGATCCGTTCCCGGTTCCGTTGCCGGGCGGCGCGCCGGTCAATCCTCGACTGCATCGTTGCTTTGATTTCCATATTGAAATGAGACAGGGACGACAGCGCTGAAAGGACCTCGGCGGTGTACACGTCGCGATACGTTTCTTTCAGGTTGCCGCGGATCTGAAGGTTGTTTGTGCTCATGAACAGATGACAGGGTTCGGGGGTTACTGAAGTATAAAAACGGTCATGGAAATCGGGCCATGCGCGCCCATGACGAGGGCCTGCTCGATATCCGCGGTCTTCGAGGGTCCGCCGATGAACACGCCAAAGCCGTATTCGCCGCGCCCGATCTTCCCGTAGGCCTCATGCATGGTCGGCACGATGGCCGATGCGTCGACGAGCACGACAAGGTGCTGACAGATAAAAGGAAGGATCCGTTGTCCCATCACCTCTTCCGTCAGCCACACCGCTCCGTTTTCGGCGACGGCGAGATGCGCTTTGATAACCGCGACCTCCACATCCTCAAAGGAATGTGGGTCGGCGTCGGGCGAATACAGCTGGCACGTGTCGGAAAAGGACGGCAGCGTGGTGACCAGTCGCCTGGTGACGTCGAACTGTTCGCGGATCAGGGTTTTGACCGGGTTGATACCGTCTACTGCCACCGCCTTCCCGCCGATACCGGTGAATGTGTCGATGTATGACCGTAACAGGTCGGGCGCATGGCCTTTGAAACCAGCGAGGTCGGGCAACGGGCGTGGAGCGGGTTGATTCTTGAGGACGGCGGCAAGTATTTTTTCACGGCTTGACATACACCTGATTTGATTATTACGAATCGGACTATCGGCTCTTGTGGTTCGCCTTGTTCTTGGCATACCATTCTGAAAAGGACTGGCGCGGCGGCCTCGGAAGGTCCCGGTGCTTGTACCAGACATTCAGTTTGTTGTGAAGGGCGAACGGCAGCGCCTTCATCATCCAGCGTCCAAATTTTCCCGCGGCTTTGAAGAGCGCCGGCGAGGAGAATGTTTCCGCCATAATCTTCATCCCGGCGGTTTTTCCCGGCGGCGAATATCCCTCCTGAACGACGACCTGCCTCCATTTATAAAGTTGTTCATGGATGTTGATCTTGACAGGGCAAACGTTCGAGCACGAACCGCAAAGCGTCGACGCAAACGGAAGGTCCGCATGCCGCTTCATGTCCAGGTTGGGCGCCAGGATTGCGCCTATCGGCCCCGTGATGGTATTGTGATAGCTGAGGCCGCCTCCTTTCCGATATACGGGGCAGGTATTCATGCAGCTTCCGCATTTGATGCACTTCAGGGAATCGCGGAAATCGACGCGGCCAAGCTGGCGGCTCCTTCCCGCGTCGACGAGGATCACATGCATCTCCTGGCCGGGCCGCGGCTTCCTGTAATGGCTCGAATAGATGGTAATGGGCGTGCCGATGGCGCTGCGGGCGAGGAGCCTCAGGAATATGCTGAGGTGATATTTCTTCGGGATGAGTTTCTCAAGGCCCATGGATGCGATATGAACATCCGACAGGTGGCATCCCATGTCTGCATTCCCTTCATTGGTGCAGACAACAAATTCTCCGGTCTCCGCGACAGCGAAATTGACCCCCGTCAGCGCGGCGCGTCGTGTCAGAAAAACGTTCCTGAGATGCTTCCGTGCGACCCGGGTCAGCAACGTGGGATCCGACAACCCTTTTTCCGTACCCAGCACTTCGTGAAACAGTTCTCCGATTTCCTCCTTCCTTTTATGGATGCAGGGCAGCACGATGTGGCTGGGTGGTTCATGGTCTATTTGCTGGATATATTCTCCCAGGTCGGAGTTCACCACCTCGATGCCGCGCTCTTCGAGGAATTCGTTGAGATGGCATTCCTCCGTCAGCATGGATTTGCTCTTCACCATCTGCCGGATGTCTTTCGCCTTGAGGATTGAATAGACGATTTCATTGTGCTCCTCCGCGTTGGCCGCCCAGTGCACGTTGATCCCGTTTTTCTGAAGATTGCTTTCAAACTCAACAAGGTAATCATGCAGGTTCGAGAGGAGGTGGCTTTTGATCTGTGAGGCCGCCTCGCGCAGGTCTTCCCACTCGGGTATCTGTTTCGACAGTTTGTCGCGCTTCTGCCTGATCCACCACAAGGCGCCGTCATGCCAGCTCACGCGGGCTTCGTCTTCGTTGAATTTCGTGGCCAGCTCGGCGTGGCTCTTTCCGCCGAAGAACGTATTCGGGTTCTGGTTCAATTTCGGTTTGGTTGTTGGCTCCATGTCGGTAATCAGGGGTCGATGTTCCGGATCAGCGGTCTTCCTGGTGCGCCGGTTGACAGTCACTCACCATTCAGTATCTCCGCGATATGTATCACTTTCAGCGTGCTCTTGTTCCTGTTGATCAGGCCTTCCATATGCATAAGACAAGACAGGTCGGACGAGGTGATGTATTGCGCCCCGTTTTTTTCATGATCCGAGATCCGATCCTTGCCCATCTTGACGGAAACCGCTTCCTCGCTTACACAAAACGTCCCGCCAAATCCGCAGCACTCGTCGGCGCGATCGAGGTTAACGACCTCAAGGCCTTTCACCATACCGAGCAACCGGAGGGGCTTTGAGAAATCGGGGGCATTCAGCTCGCTCATCTGCGCAAGGTGCAACCCGCGCAAACCATGGCAACTGTGATGGATCCCGACGCGGTATGGAAAGCTGGAATCGAGGCGGTCTATTTTCAGGACGTCGGTGAGAAACTCGACGAGCTCGAAAACCTTTCCCCGGATGTTGTCGGCTTTCGCCGGCTCCGTCTCCGAATGAAGGTGTTCTTTCACGTGCAGCACGCAGCTAGCTGACGGTGCGACGATGTAATCAAATGGCCCTGAAAAATTCTTAATAAAGAGATCCTCACAGCCAGATGTAAGGTGCTGAAATCCCGAATTGGCCATGGGCTGGCCGCAGCAGGTTTGTTCTGCGGGATAGACCACTTCCACGCCGAGCTTTTCCAGCAACTGCAGGGTGGCAATGGCGGCGCCGGGATAGAACTGGTTTACATAACAGGGAACAAATAGTCCAACGGTCATACAAGGTGTCTGTTGCAGGTTTGGATTCAGCCTTTATTAACATCGCGAAGACGTCGCCGTCAACGGTCTTATCCTGACTGGAAATTAGTATTTTTTTTGCGAGTTCATGCTGCATCGCAACGAGAAGAGACGCATTTTAATTTTGGCGGGTTTATTTCTGTTTGTCCGGACGCGGTTGAAAGAGGTGAAGGTGCTTAACGGGACGCTGTCTTTATTTAGCTGATCACAACAACCTCGTGCTCGAGTATCGAAGGCACCTCAAACAGGCACCAGCCGTCTTTCACCATCGCAACAGGTTTTACATTCGAGACAAGCAATTTAAGTGATTTGCCTTTTACGTCTTTTGCCAGCTTCACTTTTACGGAGACGGGGCCAATGGCAATGAGATCGTGGATCGGCTGGCGCCACGTCGCGGAGTTTGTGAGGTTGGTCAGGTGCAGGATCATCCTGGATGCCTGGCGGTACAGGTTACAGTCGATGAGTCCGGCGCAGCGCACTTCCAGCGGTATGTCATCTTTCGAGGACCACCGGATGACGTTGGCAAGCAGATCACCGTGATCGGGAAGGTTAAACCGGGAAAACTGGCGGTCGATGTCGGAGGGCATAAAGGCGATGCGGTTGCCATTCGGCAACGTATTCAGAATCAGGCCGGGTATATCGGTCTGCGGTTGGCGCATCCATGCGGTTTCCGGCGGATAGATGGGAAATTCAGGGATGAAAGTCATGACCACGTTCGCGGCGGCATCTGTTTTCAGTTCGCGGAGCAAGCCGCCAAAAGGAAGAATATCCGTCTCGGCGAAGCCTTTCAACACCGGATGCCGTTCTCCGCTCACCGGGGGTTCAGCCACAGCATGCGGTCCGTACACGTTGCTTCTCAGCTCAGGCGTCAGGCGGAGGTAGGTGTGCAACGTATTTTTCATCGCCGCCCGGTCCACGTCTGTCGGCGGGGAGCCGGCATGACATCCAAACAGGTCAGCGAGCGCATAGTCATTCCGTGGGCCTCCGGATTCGTCGTATAAACTGCTTTCGCCAGTAGCGAGCAGGTTGCCTCCTTTCTCAACAAAGCGCCTGACGGCTGCGACCTGGGAGGCCGACATGCTGGCCAGGTTCGGCAGAACGAGCAGGCTGAGCTGAGGTGCGTCGCGGTCGATGTGATCCGCATGCACCGGCTGGTAGGGAATCCGCGCGCGGATAAGGGCCTGGGTGATGCCGTTCCAGGGCTGATCCACCAGCAGCTCGGCGTCGTCCCTTCCGTAGAAGTCGGTGTTATCCTGTGACCACACAACCCCGACTGTGGCAACGGGTGTGCGGTGAATTAGGTTTTCTTCATTTGCCTGGTACCACCGATAGACCGGTTCGGCTGTGTGATACATCCTGCGGTCTTCGTGGTAGGCCCCGACATGGTGCCACCAGGGCTGGATACCTCCGGCGAAGCCTTCGAGCATCCACATGCGCGCCTCGGCCGCCGGCTTGCTCGAGAGACGAAACGTCGGCCTCCCCGCCTGGTACATAGCCATGCTGTCGGGGATCAATTTCTCCCACCCCAGCAAGCCATGGATCAATTTGCCCGCATCGGCCAAATGCTGGAATCCAACGGCGTCGGTACGCGCCTGGTGATCGAGCATGATGATGTCGGCGCGTTCGCAGATCTGTTTATAATCGCGAAAACTGCGGGATTGGCCGCTGACCGATCCGCTATTCATCCCTGACCAGATACACGAGTCGCCCCCTGCCGCCTTCGCAGTCCGGTTATTGAGATCCCAGATCTCGAGCCTGCGGTCGTAGTTCCACCTGATCCATTTCCGGTAGACCGCGTCATCCCAGTTCTTCCGGCGCGGGATGTCCTCCCCTGTCTTGTCGCGAAAGCTTTTTTTACAGTTTTCGCAGTAGCAAACCGAATCGCGGCCCAGCCCGCTCCAGCTGTTGTCGGTGAATCCCTCGGGGTGGTAGAGGTTGGAGATCTCCGTGAGGATGGAGGGAATGTGCTCGTCATAGTAGGGACTGTTGACGCAGGTGATATAGAGGTCTCCTGCCCGGTAAGGGTTGCCGTCGGCGTCTACTGCGAACCAGTCGGGATGAGCCCTGAAGAAATCCTCATGCGCGCGATTCGAGTCCATCCGCGCGAACACCACAAGCCCGTCTTCATGCGCGGCCTTGCAGAGGTCGCCGAAGAGGTCGCGGCCCTGAAGATACCCCGCTTTGTAATGAAGCGGGATCCGTGTCGGGTAGTACGCAATGATGCCACCTGCATTGATAATCACCCCCTGCGTGTGCGTTTTCTTCCAGTGCGCACGCCACCAGTCGATGTCATAGCTGAGGGGATCTTTTTCGGTTATGTTGGTCTGACCCCACCGCGTGATCCTTCTGAACCATGGCAGTGGCTGCGGTTCCGCGTTACGGTTTTCGGCGGGTGTTGGGCCAGTGGCAAACGAAAACAGACCTGCGTTGGCAAGTGTTATGGTGGCGGCGGAAGTTTTTTTAATGAACGTCCGGCGGCTCTCACCTGCGTTGCCGCATGAATGCAGTTGTTCAGAATCTGACGTTGAATCTGGCATCTTGTTTTTTTAGGGAGTGGAAATGAGGGTCTTCCCGTGGCCCGCATGCCGCATCAATCGTTTTTGACTTTGATGACGACTTTGCGCACGGGAATATTTTGGTCTACCTTCATTCCCGGCATGTGCGCATCATCGGGAAAGAATATGAAGAAATTCGCAGGCGTTGCAATGTGGCGGCTGCCATCCGGCGCTGTGTAAAACGCGATATCTTTCTCTTCGTCGTAGGGAGTCTTCACGGAAGTTTTGGACAAGTCCGTCAGGCCGATGGCTTCCGTCCCGGAAATAATGTGCTGGATATCGGTGTAATGCCTGTGTGATTCGTACTGAGCATCTTCCGGATTCTTCGAGTTGTACTCCTGTATGATCGCGTACACGTTCTTGCCATCGATCTCATGGGTTCCTACCTTCAGGGTATCCAGGTCGGTCCTTCCTAAAAATGCGAAGGCTTTGTCCCAGCGATCACGGTGAGCGTGATAGCGCACGGCAAAATCCTTTTTGTCAATGGAGGCGTCTGGCTGCAGGCGGGTTTCTCCAAGCCATTCCTTCTTGTTGAACCATTCGTCGGCCTGCTCGTCGGTCCATTGCGCCGGATCCTGCGACGTTTTCGGTGTGCTGCAGTTTGTCATAGTGAAAAGTAAAAACGCGAAAAATAAAACCGGTTTGGCAACCTGGTTGCCGGATGTGTGTGACATGGGTGTAAAGTTTGCCTGAAATTAGGGTTTTTTTAGGATATACGGGGATACGGATATACGGATATAGGGATATACGGATATAGGGATATAGGGTATCAGTCTTTGCGGATTGCTGTTCGGTAGAGGTAAGTGGCCATGGCGCCAAAGCACAGAACTCCCAGCATGTAATAGCCGCCGCGGCCGAGCAGCGTCGAGAGGGCGTGTTCGGCGTTCACGACCCTGAGGGCCTTGAAGATTTCGTCGTTGACTGACAGCAGGGCAACGATCACACCGGCGAGGGCTCCGCCCGCGATGAGGCCGGTGGCAAGCAGGCTTCCTTTGCCGAGCTCGTCTTCATCGGGCGCCTGGTTCTTCCTGGCGGCGCGCCAGTCCACGTAGCCTTTCAATCCACCGCCGATGGCGATGGGCAACGTAGTGGATAAGGGCAGATACAATCCGATGGCAAAGGCGAGGGCCTTGATGCCGCAGAGTTCAATCATTACGGCGATGAACACGCCCACCATCACAAACTGCCAGTCGAGGTTGTACGACAGGATGCCTTTTGCCAGTGTTGCCATCAGCGTCGCCTGCGGGGCCGAGTATTTCACGCTGCCAATGGCGTGTCGGATTCCCTGAGCCTGCATATCGAGCGTGGGATTATCGAGGATGATCACCACGATGCCGATTGCAAGGGAGGAGACGATGGCGCCGATGAAAAGGGCCAACTGCTGATAGCGCGGCGTCGCTCCCACGATGTACCCGGTCTTAAGGTCTTGTGAGGTAGCGCCTGCGTTGGCGGCGGCGATGCAGATCATTCCACCCACCACGAGCGCAAGCGGTTCATAGAGCTCGCCGCTCCAGCCGATGGCTGTGAAGATCAGGCAGGTTCCCATCAGCGTGGCGATGGTCATACCGGAAATGGGGCTGTTGCTGGAGCCCACCAATCCAACGATTCGGCTGGCGACGGTCACGAAGAAAAATCCGAAAATGACGATGAGGACTCCGATGAGAAGTTTCTGAAGAATCCCTTCACCGGGGATGCGGGGCAGCACCGTCATGAGCGCGATCAGCAAGATGCTGCCGACGATCACCACCTTAAAAGAGAGATCGCGTTCGGTGCGGAGGGTTCCGCCGCCTTCGTTCGAATCTTTGAGAGAGCTGATGCTTTCGCGGAAGGAGCTCACAATGGTAGGGATTGTTTTCATCAGCGTAATGAAGCCGCCGGCGGCCACGGCGCCGGCGCCGATCTGGCGGATGTATGCGAAGTAGATCGCGACGGAAGGATTGGCGAAGGTCTTCGTGGCGGGATCCCACCCCCCGTTGCCGCCGGGGGTGGAAAGGCTGGCCAGGTAGCCCAGCTTCACCAGCTGCGTGGCGATCGTCTCCATCGGTACGAGGGTGCTGAGCAACGGCGTGATTGCCCACCACGCAAGCACTGAACCCGCCACCAGCACGCCGCCGATCCTGGGTCCGATAATGTATCCCACACCGAGATATTCGGGCGTGATATCGGCGTTCGTAGTGGCGGAAGGCCAGAACTTATTGGCCTGGCTCGTGACGAAAGCAGGAGTTTCGGCGATGACGTGAAAGATCTTCTGGAGCACAGCATATACCATGGCGATACCCATTCCGATGAAAGCCGTTTTAGCAAAAACTCCTCCCTTCTCCCCTGCCTGGAGCACTGAGGCGCAGGCTGTTCCTTCCGGGTAAGGCAACACGCCATGCTCTTTCACAATAAGGGAACGGCGGAGCGGTATCATCATGATCGTTCCCAGCATGCCACCGAAAGCCGCGAGGATCAGGATGGTAAGGTAATTGAAGTAATCCGCTCCAACGCTCTGACCGTCCGGTCCTGCCGAAAGAAAGAGGAAGCCCGGCAAGGTGAACACAACGCCGGCGGCAATCGATTCACCGGCAGAGCCTGTCGTCTGGATGATATTGTTCTCGAGGATGGTGGTCTTCAAAAATTTGCGTCCGAGCGTAATGGCGATCACGGCAATCGGTATGGAGGCAGACACCGTAAGTCCGGCCTTCAGGGCGAGGTATACCGTTGATGCCCCGAAGAGGATACCAAACAAAACACCGAAGCCAACGGACTTTAATGTGAACTCGGCGATATTCTGTTCAGGGGCGATATACGGTTTGAAAGATTTGTTCTCCTCCATGGTCGAGCTTTCGTTTAGGTTATCGGATAGTACCCATCAGTTTCCGGATAGGCTTGCTAAAAATCAGCACAATAATACCAGAGATCAGCATCACTTTCATCACCGCTCCAAAAAGATCCAGGAGCAATGACGGGTCGTTCGCGATCGCTTCCTCATTGAATTCACCCGCGTACAGGCCCGCGATGAGATTTCCATACGCCAGCGATATAAAAAAAACACCCATCATCTGGCCAGCCAATTTCCCCGGCGACAATTTTGTGACTGCGCTCAGGCCAATGGGATAGAGGCAAATCTCACCGAAAGTCTGCAGCACATAGGTAAGCGCCAGCCAGGTAGGCAGTGGCTTGTCACCGCCAATCACCACCAGGGAGGCGCCCATCATGACCGCATACCCCAGGGCCATAAAAAGCAAGCCGAGGGATACCTTGACAGGTGTCGAAGGGTTCAAATTTCTTTTCGACAGCCATATCCACAGCCATGCGAAGACGAAGGAGAAGGAGATGACGGCCACCGGCGGGATGCTTTGCATCCAGCTGGCTGGCATCTCAAAACTGCCAATGTACATGTCCGTGTACCGGTCAGCGAAAAGATTGAGAGATGAACCTTGCTGCTCATAGCCGGAGTAGAAAATGCCGGTGGCTAAAAAAAACAGCGCAATGGCAACGATGCGTTTTCTTTCATCGCGGTCGAGGTCCTGAAAGAGAAGCACATAAATAAAATAAGCGATGGCGCTGATGGGAATGATGTATCCGAGGACCCTGGCGACGATGACCGGATCGATGAAGATGGTTTTAGTAAAAAGTAAAACCAGTAGCAGGATCAGCAGGCCGCACAAGATCCAGAGGCCGGTCCGGATTTTATCTTCGCTTTTCTTTTGCACGGCCGGGTCGGCTGCGCGGACACGTTGCGATCCCGCAGTGCCAAGATTCTTTTCACTGAGCTTGTATTGAATGAGGCCCAAAACCATTCCGAGTCCTGCGACGCCAAAACCATAATGCCAATTGATCTTTTCCCCCAGGTAGCCAGTGATGATGGGGGCAATGGCAGCGCCGAGATTGATCCCGGCGTAAAAGATGGTAAATCCGGCATCGCGTTTTGCCTGCTCGGTGAGCGGGTACAACTCTCCCACCATGGTGCTGATGTTAGGCTTCAGCAGGCCGGTTCCCAGAATAATAAGAAGCAGTCCGGTAAAAAATGTTTCTGTCAACGGTATGGCCATGCAGAAATGGCCCAGGGCGATGATGCAGCCACCATAGAAGACCGATCTGCGCAGACCAAAATATTTATCCGCGAGCCAGCCGCCGGGCAGCGATAGCAGGTAGACGAACATGGTGTACAGGCCGTAGATGGCACCGCCGGTTTTTTCATCAATGCCCATTCCGCCGTCCTTTGGCGGGGCAAGCATGAACAGCAGCAGGAGCGCCCGCATCCCGTAGTAGCTGAAACGCTCCCACATTTCTGTAAAAAACAAAGTTGAGAGCCCTTTGGGATGGCCAAAGAAACTTCGGTCAGACGCCATTCGGTAGAATCTTGTTTAGGTAAAGGTCCAAATCACCAAAATATCCTTCCAAGTTGGGAAAAATACGATCGCGCAAGATAAAAAAGCCGCTGACATTGAGGCACAATAATTTTATGCAAACGATTGAAATCACGTGCTGTTGCGTTTATCTTTGGAATCTCATTAACCAAACAAACGTATGTTAGAACTTGGTATTAAACCGGGCAATGCCTCGGTAAGGGACCTGGGGATCATGGATGGAAAAGCCCATTGGAACCTTCCTCCCGCTAAACTGGCGGAGCATTCACTTGAAAAGGGTCAGGCGAAAACGACGAGCAGCGGAGCAATCGCGGTGGATACGGGAGAGTTTACGGGCCGGTCACCCAAAGACAAGTTTATTGTAAAAGACAGCATCACGGAATCAGAGGTATGGTGGGGAGCGGTAAACAGCCCGTTCGATCCGGAGAAATTTGATCAGTTGTACATCAAAATGATCCGGTATTTTGAAGGGAAAGAATTTTTCGTCCGCGACTGTTACGCATGCGCGGACTGGCGGTACCGGGTCAACATTCGAATCATCAATGAATACCCATGGTCCAACCTCTTTGCGTTCAACATGTTCCTGCGGCCGGACGAGAAGGAGTTGAAGGTGTTCGAGCCGCAGTGGCTGATACTGAACGCTCCCGGTTTCAGGGCGGATGCAAAAACCGATGGCACCCGGCAGCATAATTTCTCCGTCATCGACTTCAAGCGCAGGATTATACTGGTTGGCGGAAGCGCTTACACCGGGGAGATCAAGAAGAGCGTCTTCTCGGCGCTGAATTTCATTCTGCCGCACGATCACAATGTGCTGCCCATGCATTGCTCGGCGAACATCGGCAGCAAAGGCGACACCGCGATATTCTTCGGTTTGTCGGGTACGGGAAAAACAACGCTCTCGGCCGATCCCACCCGGAAGCTTATTGGCGATGATGAGCACGGCTGGACACCGGACAACGTCATCTTCAATTTCGAAGGCGGCTGTTACGCGAAGACCATCGACCTGTCGCCGGAAAAAGAGCCGGATATTTACCGGGCTATCCGGCAGCACGCCATTCTGGAAAACGTAGGCTTCCATCCGAACTCCAGCGATGTGAACTTCTCCGACAGCTCGCGCACGGAGAACACACGGGTGAGCTACCCGCTGTACCATATCGACAACATCGCGACGCCTTCGCTCGGTCAGCACCCGGCAAACATTTTCTTCCTGACCTGCGACGCTTACGGCGTCCTTCCTCCTATTTCAAGACTGACGCCGGGTCAGGCCGCTTTTCATTTTATAAGCGGATACACCGCCAAGGTCGCGGGCACGGAGGCAGGGATCACCGAACCCACGCTGACATTCTCCGCCTGTTTCGGCGCACCGTTCATGCCCCTGCATCCCACGCGCTATGCCGAAATGCTCAGTGAAAAGATACGCGCTGCCAGAACAAACGTCTGGCTCGTCAATACCGGTTGGTCAGGCGGGCCCTACGGCGTGGGCAAACGGATGAGCCTGCCCTATACGCGCAAGCTGATCACGGCTGCATTGGAAAACCAGCTGGACAAAGTAGGCTACCGGACTCACGAAGTTTTCGGACTGGCGATGCCTGTGAGCTGTCCGGGCGTTCCCGCCGACATTCTCAACCCGAGAAACACGTGGAAGGATAAGGACGCCTACGATCAGAAAACAAATGAGCTGGCCATCGCTTTCCTGAAGAATTTTGAGAAATTCTCCGCTTATGCGAATGAAGAGATCTTGCAGGGCGGACCGCGGGTAAATCAGCTGAGCGACTGACACGCGCTCCGGCCGGCGATTCCTTAACGCGGGTACAGGCGCCGGAAAAAATCTTTCAGCGGCTTTTTAAAATTTAGTCCATCTTTTATATTACGCTCCCGTTGGCAGGATATTTGGTTTAAGTATCCTGTTTTTTTGACCTTTTGTGAAGCGACCGCGCCTCCATGGCGTGGTTTTTTTAAAAGGCTGGAGCTGGAATTTAATCACATGTTAAACCATAAATTTTGAAACCTATGAAGATTACTAAAGTCTTAATGGCCTGCCTGTTGATGTTGGCGGCTGTGGTCAGTAAGGCGCAAACCACTGAAAAGATCACCGACGAGGATTTAAAAAAATATGCTGTGACCATGGACTCCGTGGAAGCGATGCAGCAAACGTTGAGGGAAATTGTATCGACCACGGTTCAGAAAAATACCGTGATGCCCGTGGCCCGCTACAACGAGCTTTTCAAGATCATCGATGATGAAGCAAAACTGAAGGCCACGAACGCAACGCCGGAAGAAATTGCTTTTATCAAAGACATCAATGCGTTGCGCGAGGAAAACATCAAACGGATCAACGCCACCTATCAGGCGCTCGCAAAGGATTATGTAGGACTCAAGACCTTTAACGAGATCAGGAAATCGCTGAAAACCGACCAGGAGTTAAAGGCCCGCTATGACAACGTTTCCAAGGACGTTGAAACAAAGGAAAAAGGCGGATAACGATTTTGGTCTGCAAGAATAGAGAAGCGCATGATACACATGCGCTTTTTTTATGCCTGTCTTCTGTTCACAATCTTTTTTTTTGATATTTTTGCGACAAATTAAAGTGCACTGCGCTTTCAGCCACAGGTCTTAATGCCCTCTCCTGGATTTTTTAAGCTGTCAGATCGCACCGTCTAATTTTCCGGCACAGTATTTTTTGTCCAAGCGGCAGTATGAAGAAGCGTATTTTTTTGCTGGTATACACCCAGTTTACATTCCTTTCCATTTTTGTGTCGGCGCAGTCGAATGTCACGCGGCCGGGCCTGGCCTACCTGCAGTCGCTGTTTGACAGGTCCGTCTTATTCGATACCTCGGCCATCAAAAGAGAAGATACTGTGAAAACGCAGGCGTCTCTCGAGGAATGGCGGCAATGGCATACAGTTGCGAATTTCTATTATGGAAAAAACAGGGGATTGTTGCCGATGATCGCTGATCTGCGGGCCCTTCATCCGTACTTCCGCGATAAAGTCACAGCGCTTATTAAAGTATGCAAGGCCGCCGGCATCGAGCTGGCCATAGTGGAGTCATACCGCACGCCGGCCAAGCAGGCCGAGTATTATTCCATGGGGAGAAAATACACGAACACTCCCGGAGGAAAATCAAAACACCAGTACGGCCTGGCCGTGGACGTGGTTCCGATTGTGGACTCTGTCGCCGTCTGGAACAACCACAGGCTGTGGAGAAAGATCGGACAGGCAGGTGAGCGACTCGGCTTGCGATGGGGAGGGCGCTGGCATGTGACGTATGACCCCGGTCATTTTGAATGGGGAGGAGGATTGACCCGCCAGGCATTGGCAGCGGGAAACTGGCCAGCCATTCCCGCATCGGTAGCAGACGAGTACCCCACGATCGGAGACGAACTGGCGGAACTTCAAAAGAACTGGCAGGCATGGGCAGTCGAACAGAGCGCCATCGCGAATAACCATCCTGTCAAAGCGGATGAGGAAACCGTTGGCATCGGGAATTAACCCCGGGTTTTGGCGGGCCTGAGGATCCAGACCGCGGAGTTAATCCGATTTTAATATACGCATCTCCACCCTGCGGTTGGCATCCCTTGCCGCGGCAGTAGTTTCGTGAGTGAGGGGCCGGGTGCCTCCAAATGCTTTTGTCTTCACCCTGTTTTTCTGGATGCCCTTGCTGACGATGTATTTCTTCACTGCGTTGACGCGGTCTTCCGATAATTTCAGATTGGCTTTCGGATCGCCGAGGTTATCGGTGTGCCCCTCCAGCTGAATCATGATCTTGAGGTTATCCTTCATCATCTGGACGACCTCATCGAGTTCCTGGTAGGACTGAGGATCGATCAGCGCCTTTCCCTGCGCGAAATTGAGATGGCTCAGTCTGACGGTTTCGCCGGCGGGGGTCAGCAGGATGTTGCGGATGACGCGTCGCAAATCGTTGACGTCATCGGGATCGAGGATCACCGTCCCGGGATTGTACCCTTTTGCTTCGGCCGTGACCTGGTATTTCACGACGCCGAAGATGGGAAATGAAAACGTGCTGTCGACGAATTTTCCGCAGATGCTGCCTGTGGGTATGCTGCTGTAACGAATATTTGCTTCTATTCCCTTTCGCGTCCTGGCGTCCAATACCTTTCCCAGCGCCACCATGGCTTCATCCTGCGCCATGGCTTGCCCGACGGCACAGAGGACGGCTAAAAGAAGGGTATTCTTTAACATATCATAAAGATACGGACCTAAAACCTGAGAACAACAACCCTGCCGGTTAACGGAAACCGTGGCCGGCCACCTGAAAAAACAGAAGGTGAACGACCCCAAAACGGCGTCTAAAGCTCAAATTCAATGGTTTCGCCTACATTGAAAGCCCTGTCGCCTCCTTCTGTTTTCGCCTTATTTGCTGTCTCCTGCTTTTCTTCGGCGCCCTTCACTTCCGCTTTCCCTTCTTCGGATTCATCAGCGTTTTTTTCGTTTTGCCGGGGCGGCTGGCTTTCGCCGAAGAGGTTTTGCTGTTCGGCCTTGACCCTTGCTTTTGGCGCTGGCCTTTGCGGGTGTTTGGGCGTTTCCGGGCCGGCGAAGAGGGAGACTTGCCCGTCGGCTTCGACCGGAGGTTCCGGTGTTTGCCGGGGGAAGTCGACTTTTTTTTTTGACGACTGAGAATCCTCATCGGGTTCAGTCGCCTCTTCATCGGTATTCTCTCCCGGCTCCTCGTAACCAGGCTCATCATCCTGAACAAGCGCAACCTTGGTGACTTTATATTCCGACAACCGGTTTCCGATTGCCTTCCATCCCTTGATGTCGACAAGGTCTTCCAGGTTGATGGTTTCTGTCTTCTTCGCCTTGTCCTTGCCTTTGGTCACTTCTATTTCAACTTCCGGCGATTCGGCAGTCGTCACCGCCACCAGGCGCGACCCGATGGCCTCGGAGATAAACACAAACTCCTTGTCGGCCGTGCTGGTCTCTATCATGAACCGCTTCGCCATGTATTGTTTGCTGTCGCCATCCACGTATACGGCCGCGATCGACCTTTCGGGATGGAATTTTTCAACGTGAAGCACGCGCTCAGGCTCATACCGGTTGCTGAGATCGTAGTTGGTGATCTTGTAGGAACCATTGCGCATAAAGGCAATGATCTTATCTTCACCGTCGAATTTTCCGAGGTACTTCCCGCGTTTGTCTTTGTTCAGGCGTCCGCTGTCTGCATCGTACCAAAGGTCCAGCTTGCTGAGCGTGGAAGATCCTGCCTTGAGGAAATCCACTTTGCGGATGGGGTACTTTGTAATGGTGATTCCGCGAGCGGCCCTTCCCTTGATCTCCACGTCGGCGAAATCGAACTCGAAGACCTTTTTTCTGGCCGTGCTCGCGGGTGACAGCTTCACCTCCACGATCTCCGCTTCGCCGTTCGGGTTTCCGCTCACGTAATGGACCTTTGAGTTTTTCTCTCCCTGGGTGAGGTCGTACTCCTTGTCGCGGATGGCGCCGGGCAGATTGAATCGCTTCGCAAACCCCTTCCCTGTCTTTGCATCCGAATAGATCACGTTGTACACCATCCGTTCGTCGCCTTTTTTCCACACACCTATATACAGGATATCCTTGCCCATGAACGCTTTTTCCTGGATTCGGGAAATGAGCGCCTTTCCATCCTTGCGGATCACCATGACATCATCCAGCTCCGAGCACTCGCAGATGTACTCATCGCGCTTCAGCCCGTATCCTGCGAATCCATCCGCCCGGTTCACGTACAGTTTCTGGTTGTTGGCGATCACCTCCACGGCAGTGACGGACTGGAAGCTTTTCATTTCGGTTTTGCGCTCCCGTCCTTTTCCATATTTATCCAGGAGGTTCTGGTAGTAGGCGATGGCGTAATCGGTCAGGTGACGAAGGTGGTGATGCGTTTCCTTCAGCTCCTTTTCCAGGTCGCGAAGCATCTCATCTGCCTTGAAGGAATCGAATTTCGATATCCGTTTGATCCTGATCTCGGTCAGCTTCACGATGTCGTCCGTGGTGATCTCGCGATAAAATTTCTTTTTATGCGGCTTCAGTCCTTTGTCGATGATGCTGATAACCTCTTCCCACGTTTCCGCCACTTCGATGTTCCGGTAAATGCGGTTCTCGATGAATATTTTTTCCAGGGAGGAAAAAAGGATCTTTTCCATCAGCTCACCTTTCCGGATCTCGAGCTCCTGTTTGAGAAGCTTCAGCGTCAGGTCGGTGTTGTACTTCAGGATCTGGTTCACCGCCATGAACTTGGGCTTGTCTTCCACAATCACGCAGGCGTTCGGCGAGATGCTGATCTCGCAATCGGTGAACGCGTACAATGCATCCATGGCGATCTCAGGCGACTGGCCCGGCTGGAGGTGGATAACGATCTCCACGTCCTTGGCTGTATTGTCAACCACCTGCTTGACTTTGATCTGTCCTTTCTCGCTGGCCTTGACGATGGATTCCATCAAAGAAGTAGTGGTGGTGGAAAACGGTATTTCCTTGATTGCCAGCGTCTTCTTGTCAACTATCTCAATTCTTGCACGAACCTTTATCTTCCCTCCTCTCAGGCCCTGGTTGTACTCGGTGAAGTCGGCGATGCCACCGGTGGGGAAGTCAGGATAGACCTTCGGGTTCTTTCCTTTCAGCACATCGATGGAGGCCTTGATCAGCTCATTAAAATTATGAGGAAGGATTTTCGTGGAGAGGCCGACGGCGATACCCTCCACGCCCTGGGCGAGCAGCAGCGGAAATTTAACAGGAAGGGTAACCGGCTCCTTCTTTCTTCCATCGTAGGAGAGTTGCCACTCCGTTGTTTGCGGGTTATAGACAACCTCGAGGGCGAACTTCGACAGACGGGCTTCAATGTAACGCGGCGCGGCGGCGCTGTCGCCCGTGCGTACATCTCCCCAGTTACCCTGCGTTTCGATGAGGAGATCCTTCTGGCCCATGTTGACGATGGCCTCGCCGATGGCGGCGTCCCCGTGCGGGTGATATTGCATGCTGTTACCGATGACGTTGGCCACCTTGTTGAACCGGCCATCATCCATCTCCTTGAGGGAGTGCATGATCCGTCTCTGTACGGGTTTTAACCCATCCTCTATGCGGGGGACTGCCCTTTCGAGGATGACGTAAGATGCATAATCAAGAAACCAGTTTTCGTACAAACCATCAAGAGCGATGGAGTGAACCTCACCGTTTTGTCCGTTATTCCCGCTCCCACCGGTTTCCGCGGCGCTTGCCTTCGCTTTATCCCGTTTCGGGGCCGGGGCATCTGTCTTTTTTGCCATATATGTTAAAGCCCTTCCTTGTTATTCAATTTGAAACCCGGACGCATGATCAGGCTTCCGCGCCAGTCATTGACGAGCCTCACTGCTCATGCTCTTCCAGGATAATTTTTTCCTCTTCTTCCTTGTTCACCTTATCCAGCTCGATGCGGAGGTTATCGATGATAAACTCCTGGCGCGTGGGCGTATTCTTCCCCATGTAGAACTCAAGGATCTTGTGCAGGTTGCTGTCATGGAGCAGCACCGGCTGAAGGCGGATGTTTTCGCCGATGAATTCGCCGAACTCCTCGGGCGATATCTCTCCCAGCCCTTTGAAGCGGGTGATCTCCACTTTGCCGCCCAGCGTGGCCATGGCTTTTTGTTTCTCGTCTTCGCTGTAGCAATAGATCGTTTGCTTCTTATTCCGCACGCGGAACAAAGGCGTTTCAAGGATGAAGACATGGCCTGCTTTCACCAGGTCAGGAAAAAACTGGAGGAAGAAAGTCATGAGGAGCAGGCGGATGTGCATGCCGTCAACGTCCGCATCGGTGGCAATGATAACCTTGTTGTAGCGAAGACCCTCCAGGCCATCTTCAATGTTCAGCGCGTGCTGGAGGAGATTGAACTCCTCATTCTCATAAACCACTTTTTTCGTCAGTCCGAAACAGTTGAGCGGTTTACCGCGGAGGCTGAACACCGCCTGGGTGCTCACATCGCGCGATTTCGTGATCGAACCGCTTGCCGAATCTCCTTCCGTAATGAAGATGACCGACTCGACGCCTTTTTCATTTTTGTCATCGAAATGGAAACGGCAGTCGCGTAATTTCTTGTTGTGAAGGTTGGCCTTTTTCGCCCTTTCGTTGGCCAGCTTCTTGATGCCTGCGATCTCTTTGCGCTCGCGTTCCGACTGAAGGATGCGCTTCAGCATCGCATCGGCGGTTGCCGGATTCTTGTGCAGGTAGATCTCCAGCTCCTTCGCCACAAAATCTCCGACAAAATTCCGGATGCTCATTCCTTCGGGGGCGACGTTGATCGAGCCGAGCTTGGTCTTGGTCTGGGATTCGAACACCGGTTCCTGAACCCGAACGGCGATGGCGGCGATGATGCTCGCCCGGATATCGCCGGCATCGTAATCCTTCTTGAAGAAATCGCGGATCCCTTTCACCACGCCTTCGCGGAAAGCCGCAAGGTGCGTTCCTCCCTGCGTGGTGTTCTGCCCGTTGACAAACGAATAATATTCTTCGCCATACTGGCTGCCATGAGCGAGGGCTATTTCGATATCATTGCCTTTCAGGTGGATGATAGGATACCGCAATTCCTCCTCGTTGGTCTTTTGCTTCAGCAGGTCGAGAAGTCCGTCTTTCGAATAGAATTTTCGTCCGTTGTAATTGATGGTGAGGCCCGCGTTCAGGAACGCGTAGTTCCACATGAGATCGTCGAGGTACTCCGGGATGAAGTGGTAATGCTTGAACATGGACTCATCGGGAGCGAATTCAACCAGCGTACCATTCTTCTCGGAAGTCCTGGAGGGTTTGGGATCGTTCGAGAGGATCCCCTTTTTGAACTCCGCGAGTTTCGTTTGTCCGTCGCGGAAAGCCTGGACTTTGAAATAATTCGAAAGCGCGTTCACCGCTTTTGTACCGACACCGTTCAATCCCACTGATTTCTGGAACGCACCGCTGTCGTATTTGGCGCCGGTGTTGATCTTGGAGACGACGTCGACGACTTTCCCCAGGGGAATTCCACGGCCGTAATCGCGGACCGACACACGCGATTCATTGATGGTGACATCGATCACCTTGCCGTAGCCCATCATGTGCTCGTCAATGCAGTTGTCGACCACCTCTTTCACGAGCACATAGATTCCATCGTCCTTGGAGGATCCGTCTCCGAGCTTGCCGATGTACATCCCGGGACGCAGCCGGATGTGCTCCCGCCAGTCGAGCGATTTGATACTCGCCTCGTTATATTCAAACACCAAAGGTGATTTTTCAGATTTTGCCATACCCTTACCGGAATTGCGAACAGACGACAGATTAAAAAATCAACTTACAAGCTAAAAAAATGTAGAATCAGCACGAATAAAGCGATTTTTAAGGGGAAACCCATCATTTCACTGCAATGCCAATTTACAAACTTTCATAAGCTGAATAAGCATAATAAACTGATTATCAACCATTAAATGGCCAATCATCAAATGGCCTCTTTAAAGAAAAATTTTTGATAAATCAGGTAAAGCGGCCATATCGCCGCCCAAATGAAAATGAGCGCCAGGCTGCCGGCCACATAGTAAATAACAAGTCCGTGGTTAAACGTTTCGCTGCTGTTGTAGACGCTGAGGGCGTTCATCGCAATGATAAAGAAGATATTGATGGTGACGATCAGTCCGTGAAACCATGCGCGAAGGCTTTCGAGCGGCAGGAACATCGATTTCACCAGGTACACGAGGGCGTTGATGATCACGAGGGAGATCATGAGTATATAAAAGAGCCATTCACGGCCGATTGCCACGTATTCATCCTCCTGGATGACAACCGTTTCAGGAAGGCTCGCATACATATAGAGGAGATTGGCCAGCACCGCCAGCACGGAAAGAAACCAGACGAGCTTTAACAACTTTAGCATCATGTTACTAAATTTGGATGCAAATAAACGGAAAACATCTTGAACATAAACCCGATCGTACTTTCGATCCCGATATTTTTCACGCTGATCGGGATCGAATTGTTGGTTGAGCGGTTTAGCCGCAAACAGCTTTACAGCCTTCCCGATGCGATCGCAAATATCAGCTGCGGTATCACCTCACAGCTTTCCGGATTATTTCTCTCAGTGGTTGCGGTGGGTGTGTACGAGTTCGTCTTCGAAAGATTCGTCCTTTTTCACCCCGATGCCCGGTCCATGTGGTATTGGTTAGCGCTTTATCTGCTGGTTGACCTCGCCTACTACTGGGGTCACCGCATGAGCCACCAGGTTAATTTGTTCTGGGGCGGACACGTCGTGCACCACCAGAGTGAAGAATACAATCTCTCAGTTGCGCTGCGCCAGAGCTCGCTCCAGATCGTCTGGACGTTTGCGTTTAATCTTCCGATTGCGCTGCTCGGATTCAGGACACTGGACTTTGTACTGATCTCTGCCCTGAACACGCTCTATCAATTCTGGATCCATACGGAGGCGATCGGGAAATTTCCCCGATGGATCGAATTCATTTTCAACACGCCTTCTCACCACCGCGTTCACCACGGGCGCAATCCGAAATACATCGACAGGAATCATGCGGGCTCCCTGATCATCTGGGATCGCCTGTTCGGCACCTTCCAGGAGGAAGAGGAAAAACCCACTTACGGCATCACGAAGCCGATCAACAGCTGGAATCCCGTCTGGGCAAACGTAAGCCACTACAGCGAAATGGCGAACGATATCAGGCGTATCCCTTCGTGGCGCGACCGGATAAAATATCTCTTTATGAAACCCGGGTGGCTCCCCACGGTGCTTGGAGGCTACAGGCCGGCGCCGGAAATCGATCCTGCCACGTTCAAAAAATACCGCACTCCTTCTCCCCTTTCCCTGAACCTCTATGTGTTGTTCCAGTATGCGCTTTGCCTGGGAGGAACGTCGTTGTTTTTGTTCAACGCAGCTAAGTTCTCTCTCGCGGAGAAGATCTTTATTGTGGCGCTGATCACATTCGCCGTCGTGAACTGCGGGGTCTTATTTGAGCGGCGGGCGTGGGTAAGGTGGGCCGAGTGGATGCGGATAGTTGCATATCCTGCGCTGCTGAGTATCGTTACTTTTTCTTCCGGCGAGTCGTTGTGGTTTCACGGCTTGTCACTGCTGTATTTTTTGATCTCCTCCACCTGGTTTTACTCCCTTCACCGACACCATGAGCTCGCGCAATCTGCTTAGCATTGTACTTTTTTTCCTTTGTAGCTCCTGTGAAAAACCCCTTCCTTCTTTGAACGGGATGGACCTGCCGCAATGGAAGCAGGATAAGAACGCGTGCGGCCATGTGCGCGCCGGCATGCGCGAAGCTATCGACCGCGAGAAAGAAAAATTGCTG
>DASVOT010000288.1:0-6700 GCA_036383235.1 Chryseosolibacter sp. | reverse complement strand
GGTATGCGGGTGATATTCATGTGCACCTCAACTGCGGCGGGAAGGAGATCCTCGCGGAAAGCGACCTTCCGCAAATGATGGAAGAAAATAACCTCGCCGTCATCTCGGTGCTGGCGGACATGGGAAACGGCGAGGTACTCGACAGCAGACGCGATCTGCCAAAAGTAAATGGAAGGGATGCCGCGCAATCCAAAGCAGGCAGGATCATCCACTGGGATGCGGAATGGCATTGGGATGCCACGTACTCGGCCTTTGATCACCAGGCGCTGGGCGGGCACCTCGTGTTACTCGGACTGAAAGAAGCCCACCAGATATGGGATGAATCCGCTTACAAGGTACTTGACTGGTCGAGGAAGCAAGGCGCTATCAGCGGCTTTTGTCATTTCGAATATCTGAATGACGAGATCCAGCAATCGCTGAATTGTTGTATACCGGTTGAGTACCCGGTCGAGGCCGCGCTGGGCACACTTGACTATGTCTCTGAAGATGTTTACGGCAATCGCTCGCCCAACAATGGAAACTACAACAGCGAGGCCGCCATCCATGCTTATTACAAGCTACTGAATTGCGGATTCAGGCCGGGACTTGCGGCTGGCACGGATTATCCCTGTAATGACCGTGAGCCATTGGGTACACTTCTCACATATGTCAACATTAGGGCAAAGCCCCTCACATACCGGAGCTGGGTCGAGGGCATCCGGGAAGGCAGGACGGTCGTGTCAAGGAACGGGCATCATGAGTTCCTTCAACTGAGGGTGAACGATCAGTACGGGCCGGGCGATGAAATCAGATTCGGCAAGAAAGGAACTGTCTCTGTTCAGGTCAAGTGGACAGCAGACCAGGAATTGGAAGGAAGAGTCGAGCTTGTCAAAAACGGGAAAGTGATTTTCAGCCGGGCAGGAAGCTGCAGACCGGGCGACCCCGTCGTGCTTACCGCGGACTTCGACATCGATGAAAGCAGTTGGGTGTGCGCAAGGCGGATGGATGACAAAGGGCATGAAACGCATACCGCTCCGGTTTACCTGACCGTGAACAGGAAGCCCGTACGGGCGAGCGCGGAAGATGCGCAGTTCTTCATTTCCTGGATCGACAATCTGCTGAAGAAAACATCTGCGGGCGAAGAATGGAACCGCTATTTTACGCATGATCTTGATACCGTCCAGAAGCGTTACCGGAAGGCCAGGGAGATCTACGCGGAGATTCTTGCGGAGGCTATAAAGAGACATCAATAATGAAAAATCAGGTGAGGGCTTTCGCGCTCCTCTGCGCGATGGTGGCAATCGCAGGATGCGGGGAGCAGAAACGTTCGCCGGCATCGGCGCCCATGCTGCTGCTGGGTACGGCAAAAGACTTTGGGCTTTTTGCCGGAGAGATTCTCAAGGCGGAAGGATTTAATGAGTTCCAGACCGATTCCCTCAACAGCCCTCAGGTTTCACCCGCATTCCTGAAAGGGTTTGATGTGGTCATCCTGGCACCGACCCCTGTTACTGACAGCCAGGAGCGGATGCTCGCCCGGTACGTCGAGGAGGGCGGCAATCTCATTGCTTTTCGTCCCGACAAAAAACTGAGCGATATCTTCGGCATCCGCGACGCCGGGGGACAGCTTTCGGACGGGTACCTGTTCGTTGACGCCGACAACGAAATCGGGAAAGGGATAACACAGGATACGCTTCAATTCCACGGCGCGGCTGACAAGTATAGCCTCGCGGACGGGCAGCCGATCGCGTTCTTCTACAGCGACGAGGATCCGCTTGCCGACCTGCCCGCCGTCGTGAGCAGGATGGATGGCAACGGGGAGGCTATTGCCTTCCTTTACAACCTCCCCGAAAGCGTGGCGCTCACCCGCCAGGGTAATTACCGGCACGCGGGGCTGGAGATGGATGGTATACCCGGCATCCGCGCCATGGACCTGTTCACCGGATGGGTCGATCCTTCGAAAAACACACTCAACCAGGCGGATGAACAAATGCGGCTGCTTACCCATTGCGTCGAAGTCCTCACCCGCGACATAAAGCCTTTGCCCCGCTTCTGGTATTTCCCCGACACTTTAAATTGTGTCGTGACACTGAATAATGACGGGGAGGATTCAAAAGAGAATGAGTTTGTAAAACAGTTCGACGACGTCGACGCCCAGGGAGCCAAAATGACCCTGTATATAAAAGAGGTGGAATTCGTCTCCAGGACCTGGGTGGACAAATGGACCGCGAAAGGCTTCGAGATCGGCGGACATCCCGATGATACCCGGCAGGCGGAGAATCCGGAATGGCGTACCATGGACAGCGTCTACACAGCATTGAACAATGAACTGAAAAGCGAGTACGGCCTCGGACCTATGCAAACCGTAACGAACCACTGGTTTGTTTGGGTCGGGAGAGACACGACGGGACGTCCCGATTTCGCGGCGCAAGCGAAAATTGAAGAACGACACGGCGTGGGACTGGACTGCAACTACGCGCACTATGACAATGGATCCACGCACGGCCATTTTCTCGGCGAATCCGGAATCAATCAGGGCAACTACACCGGCAGTGGCCTCCCTATGAAATTTGTGGACATGAACGGAACGATCATCCATGTTTATCAGCAATTGAATAACGTTTACGATCAGCAGTACATGGAACACAAAGATCAGGACGGCTACTTCCATGCATTCAAGGGATTGATGGACCGAAGCCTGGATGAAGAGGTGTATTCCACCATCAGCGTAAAGGCGCACAACAACGAATATTACTTCTCTGAGATGCCCCTCATGAAGATGCTCGCATACGCCAAAAACAAAGGCATCCCGGTGTGGACGGAGCTTGAGCTTCTGGAATTTCTGCGGATGAAAGACGAGGCCGTCTTCGACAACCTCGCGTGGAAAGACTCCAATACGATGGCGTTCCGGATAAAATCATCTTTGAAGAATGCGCACGGCCTTACCTGGATGATACCTGCCGGCTTTAGCGGAAAAAAAATCAGAAGCATTTCCTGCAACGGAGCAAGCCAGCCATTTTCAATTAGACCATTGAAGGGTTTCGAGTACGCGTGGGTCACCATTAAGGGAGGCAGAAGTTATGACGTGGAGGTCACGTTCGAGTAAGGTTTGTGGAGTACGGGTTGATCTCCGTCGTCCTTTCTCAAATGATCCTCCCTACTGCACCCCCATGATCAGATTCTGAACGACGCCATAAACGACAAACGGGATGGACGTCAGCAACACCAGTCGCGCAGTCGCCCATCGCGACGGCTCCTGTGTCCCTGAATATCCCGGATTGTGTTTCGCGATCTGCTCCCTGATATACCGCATCATCTCTGAACGCGCATAGGATATCACAAGGATCTTTTTCAGCCTGCCGGTCTGCGGATTCCGGTATTTCAGGAAAAAGCGTCTCGGCCTAAGGAGCGCGACCTCACTCACGTATTGTACGTCCTCATACTTTACTGTCGTGTTGTCGCCGGTGAGGGAAAAGATCGTGAGCCCGGAATCGTCAGCCTGAACGCGCCTGATCTGCACCATGAAAACGATAAACCAGGCCATCAGCCAGAGTGACATGGGAGCTGCAAAATGGGTCCAGTAATACTGTAAAACGTCGCCGCGGGTCCAGACGTATACGTTCATGTAAAAAAATGCCCCGATGCATAATGGAAATAGAAGGTACTTGTAGAACGGTGTTAAGGATGAGCTGCGTTGCATAAGAGAGTGGTTTTTTTAGAGCCGGCTCACGTTAAATCATAATTCTCTCCTCTGTCGATGTGCCAGCAGACCAGGAAAAAGAGGATGAGCAGTCCGATACCTGCTATGGTGGAAAGCGTAAAATAGATGCTGATGCAGGCGACGGCGATCAGGGAGAAAAATCCGGCCACAGAAAAAAAGCGGCTCTGCCTGGATTTCATGATAAACCCGTCATCGTCGTAGTTCGTTCTGAACGCGCCGCCCTGAAACCGGGGGACAAACCAGATAAAAAAGAATAGCGCCTTCTCGCAGAAGCTAAGCGGCATGGAGGAGAGCAGCCTGCCGGCAACCTGTTGTTGTTCCTGTTGCTCGAAGAACCGGTCTACTTCGTCCGTGGTGATCTTCCTTCGTCCCAGTTCTGCCCGCGCCACCTGCACAGCCATCGCGGTGTATTCATGTTTACGATGCAGCACCGACAACAGGCTGTGGGTCGTCCACGCCGAATAGCGTTCCTGGAGTTCTTGTTCGGAAGGGAACATGAGCGGTGATGCGTTTGTATAAATATAAAAAATTTTAAGCCGTGAAAAAATCCCGGAAACACTTACCTGGCTACGGGCTGAAACGCTGTCGGACGGTCGTGCTTCACCATTTCATATTCCGTTCAGGAGGTTGCTGCGTCCCATTCAGCTTTTATTTTGCTCAACCTCAGGAGGAACGGTATCAGTAACAATAGTTCCAGCCTGAAGAAGAACCTGAATCCCGACTGCTCGTCGATAAAAGGATATACAACCATGACAAAAACGCAAACGGCGATTCCGACCACCGCGTCAACCCGTCCGATGATAATTGCCCAGTTCTTTTCAGTCCAGAGGGCGAAGGCCGCGATCCCTTTGAGAAGAAACATTGCCATGATGGACAGACCAAGCAATGATAATGGTTGATTTGTTTTGAGCCCATAGAGGGAGAGGTCAAAGTGGGCGCCGAAGGCACCGAAGATCAGCCCGACCGGAGCAAGCGCGCCAAAGACAAGGAAGATCCATGTAAATGTTTTGATCCACCATGGAAGGAGCGCTCTCCTTCTCACTTTTTTCTCCGATGTCGCGAACGCGTCGAGGATGTCGGTTTCCGGATTCACCATACAGAATTGTTTAGATTAAGGATTGTCGACTGTTTGTGTCGTCGCGGGTCGGTTGCCCGGGTGGCACCAGGCGCGCGCCATCGACACCGTACCTTTTATTGTTTTACCGGGGGGTACCCTGGCGCCCGAATTTCTGAATAAGGACTTGCCCACAGCTGCACGGAATATTTTTTCCCCATGCCGCGGCAGGGTGGTCTCCAGTACTTTCACATCGCGGACTTTTCCTTTGCCGGAGATGGTCACCAGGTAATTCACCTTTCCTGTGTCCAGTTCCGTTAGCTCACCGGGGACTTGAAAATCGATGATCTCCCATCCCAGGTCGTTAAGAGGTTGGTATTGTGTAGTTTGCGCAGGGGCCAGGCCATGTGCGGCGAGCAGCGCAAGAACGAGGATGGGTCTTATCATAAGTTCCTCCATTTAGGGTGGTGGAGCGTTATGAAAGGTAATCAAAGGCATCGAAATATTCAACGGTAACCGTCTTTCATTTTGCCCGGCTTTTCCTAAGGGAGCACGTAATCCTGTCAGAATTTAAAGAAAAATAGCGGGGCTGATTTCCTCCATCTGGAGAAGGCACAAGTCCCGCCATATCCCGCTCAGCGCAGATTTTTGGATTGGTCTTTTCTCCGGAAGAACAACAGGGCAATGGTCAGCAGGACCACTCCTGCCGAAATCACAACGGCCCAGATGTTCATCTTTCGCGCACGGGCGGTCATCACGTAATCGTTCAGCAGGAATTTTGTCACGGGCGGATTCCAGAACAACTCGCGGCCTTTTACCGAATCCGCGTTCGAGGAGACCACGGTCCACGGCATGCGAATGCGGTGCCGGAATTTTCCTGAGTATGCATTCGAAATAAACTCCAGCCGGCGTTCCATTGTGGCAGATTTCTTCACAATGCTTTCTCGCCCCGCCTCAGGCAGGGGGACTTTGTAGTGATCGATCACCGCCAGTAGTTCGTCCTTGACTTCTTTCGAGTTGCCGTCGTTGACAAAGCTCTTGTAGATGGTTTCTTTTTTCCGGCGCAACGAGTCTTTCCAGGACGGAGCGACGCGGTATTCGTCCAGGGTTGAGAGCATGCCGTTGAAGAGCTCTTCGAAGATGGTCCTGGCACCGTATACGTCGAATATTTTCTCATTGAGCCTTGCGAGATAGAGGCTGTCCGCTTTCGTGACCGGCTTGCCTTCAGCCGGAAGTCGATCGATGAATGCGTAATCCTCCTTTGTAAAATAGTTTTCCTTTGGCGCACCCTTAAACCGGTCAAGGCGCCGATAGGTATCACTGTACTCCATGTAGGTATAGAACCACCGGTTTTCCTTTTCAAAGGATGACAGGATGTGAAACAACGTGTCCGTATCGCGGTCCATCTCGCGGTTTGCCTCGGCAGCAGAACCGAAGTGCCGCGTGAAGGTTACGTTCACGTGATCTTCGTTGCCTTTTTCGGATTCGCTTTTTGTTCCCGGCTCAAGAGTGACGGTCCAGCCGCCGGCCTCGCTGACGCCCATAAAATTGCCGGACACAGTGGCTGAGTCAGTATCGTAAAGTACCACGACGCGGTCGAGGGAGCCGTCGTCATACACGGTGGTCCCGGTCATCACGGAATGATCGCAGCCACTGAGGGCCAGCAGGACGGGCAGGCACAGGAATCCGGAGATCCTCAGATGAAGTTTTTTCATGGTGTATGATTCGGTTTTGAAAATTTTATTCCACAGTCCGCACAAACGGTTTCCTGTGATTGAAGGCAACTGACCACGCACTCATAAAGCGGAGCGGTACTGTTGTTCTTTTCTTTGCTGGCAAGGAACGCCTGGTGGAAGGAGGCCGTGTTCAGCTCTGTTCTCTTCACAGTTCCGCGGTACGTGCTCGTGGGCGTTTTAAAAGAAGGTCCCTCGACATATTCACTGACGAAT
>DASVOT010000287.1:0-6183 GCA_036383235.1 Chryseosolibacter sp. | reverse complement strand
AGTTTTGCTTTTCCGATACTTCCACCGCGGAGGCTGGTTTTCCGAACATGGACAGCTGCGGATTTTTGGGAACGGGCGGAACGGTTTCTTTCGTACTATCGCCGAACGCCCTTGACGCAATTCCCTTGAACTCCAGCTCATCGAAAATCGGTTTCAGGATGTCGATATTCGGACCTGTGTAGCGCAGGTCGTCCTCGTGAAAAGCAACGGGCACGTCGGTGATGATCGTGGCGAGCTTCTTGGATAAGATTGCCTGCTCGCCATACTGTTCAAGGAGTTCTTTTTGTTTGCCCTTCAACTCGCCTGCGTGCGCGACAATGTTTTCGACGGAGCCGTATTTTTTCAAAAGCACGGCGGCGGTCTTCGGGCCGATGCCGGGCACGCCCGGGATGTTATCGGAAGTGTCTCCCTGCAGCCCCAGCATGTCGGTGACCTGCGACACATTTTCAATGTCCCATTTCTCGCAGACTTCCTTCACGCCGAGAATGTCGACGGCGTTTCCCATGTAGGCGGGTTTATAAAGGTAAACGCAGTCATTTACCAGCTGGCCAAAATCCTTGTCGGGAGTCATCATGAAAACTTCAAAGCCCTGCCGGCATGCCTGCGCCGCGAGCGTGCCGATGATATCGTCGGCCTCAAACCCATCGAGCTCCAGGATCGGGATGTTGAAACCGCGGATGATCTCTTTGCACTTCGGGATCCCATATCGTATATCTTCAGGCGTCTCTTGCCGGGTGGACTTGTATTCGGCGTAAATGTCATCGCGAAAAGTCCTGGCCGTTGTATCAAAGGCCACTCCGATATGCGTGGGCTTTTGTTTCTGGATCACTTCCAGGAGCGTATTTGTAAATCCGAATGGAACAGAGGTATTGAGACCTTTGGAATTAATGCGGGGAGTTTTTGTAAAGGCAAAATGTGCCCGGTAGATCAGGGCATAGGCATCCAGTAAAAAAAGTTTTTTAGAAGGTTTGTCCATGTGCGAAAGTAGGATGTTCTCTTTAAAGAATTCAAAAAATTCAACCAAATAAAAATTTTCTTAGATTGGGGCATGAGGCAGCAGCAGGAAACACCCTTATCCGCATTTTACCATTGGGAGAGACAGACTCCGCAGCAGATTTTTTTACGGCAACCTTTTTCCGACGGGTGGAGATCCTGGACGTTTCAGCAGGCCGGGGACGAATGCCGGAGAATCGCCACGGCCCTGCGCTCCCTCAACCTGCAGCCGGAATCGAATATCGCCATCCTCTCGAAGAATTGTGCGCACTGGATCCTGGCGGACCTGGCCATCATGATGGCGGGGCATGTCAGTGTTCCCATTTACCCCACGCTATCGGCGTCGGGAATTCAGGAATTGCTTCAGCACTGTGAAGCGAAAGCCATCTTTGTGGGAAAGCTGGATGATTATCCAACACAGCAGGCGGGAATCCATTCAAGCCTACAGAAGATCAGCTTTCCATACGGGGTGGCCGACGGATCGAAATGGGACGAGCTGTTGCGTCATGAACCCTTGATCGAAAATACGAGCCCCGATCCCGATCGGATCGCAAGCATCATGTATTCGTCAGGAACAACGGGAACGCCAAAAGGTGTCATGCTTTCATTCGGCGCCTTCGGCTATGTAGGCATGCAGGTAAAGAAGTATCTGCGGCTGAACAAGCCCCAGCGATTTTTTTCCTATCTGCCCCTCAGCCATATCGCCGAACGCGCCCTGATGGAAATGGTTGCGCTTTCGTCGGGGAGCGCCATTTCGTTTGCCGAGTCTGCGGCGAAATTCCAGGAGAATCTGCGGCAGGAGAAGCCAACCATATTTGGCGGAGTGCCCCGCATCTTCGCGAAATTCCAGGAGGGCGTGCTCAACAAGCTGCCGCAGCAAAAGCTCGACCGGTTGCTCGCACTTCCCGGAATCGATATTCTCGTGAAACGGAGTATCATAAAAAAGCTCGGCTTAGCGCATGCATCCGTGGTTGTGTGCGGCGCGGCACCGACCCCGGTTCCCCTGCTCGAATGGTTCAACCGACTTGGAATTGAAGTGCGCGAGATGTATGGCATGACAGAAAACACTGCCTACTCGCACGCGAATTTTCGTCTCATCAAAAACGGAACAGTAGGCCAACCGTGGCCAGAGGTAGACGTGAAGTGCGATCCAAACGGTGAGATCCTCATTCGTCATCCCGCCCTCATGAAAGGATACTACAAGGATCCTGTCACCACCGCGGCGGTATTTACGGACGACGGCTTTTTGAGAACCGGAGACCAGGGCGTTGTCGACTCACAGGGTTTTCTCACCATCACCGGGCGTGTGAAGGATCAGTTCAAAACCGAAAAGGCCAAGTTCGTCGCCCCCGCTCCCATCGAGATGAAGTTGTCAGGAAATGCCTACATCGAACAGGTCTGCGTCGTGGGCACGGGGCTTCCTCAACCCATGGCGCTGATCACACTTTCATCGACGGGCCGGGAAAGTCCCCAACAGGTCATCGCCACCGAAATCCAAAAGACGATAGAAGGCGCTAACAAGTCACTGGAGAAATACGAGCACATTCAGGTGGCGGTCATCGTCCGGGAAAGCTGGAGCATCGAGAATGGACTGATGACGCCGTCACTGAAAATTAAAAGGAACGCGGTGGAAAAGCGCTATCAGCCTCGGTTTACCGAGTGGTTTAAACGAGAGGAAGCGGTTGTTTGGGAATGAGGAGGAAATTTAAAATTCAAGATTCGGTGGCTGAGCCTGTCGAAGCCCAAGATTCAAGATTAGGGATTCGCGATTGATCGAGGTTGATTTATTCGGAAAGTTGTCCGGTTATAACGCGGTCGTAGGTGATGAAATCGGTGTTCACGGCTTTGAAGCCGATTGGCGGGAGAAGGAGGGCGATCTGCGCCCGGTGATAGGTGGCATGATTGACGACGTGGATCATGATCATCTCAACGTTATTGGTGAAGGGATCTCCGGCGTAATTCCTGTAGGTCATTTCCCGGCTGAAGGTGTCAGCGCTTTCAATAAAGTCCAGCCACTGTTTCCCGGCTTGTTCTGACAACGTCAGCAACTGCTCCAGTTCGTAGTTGCCCCACAGCTTCAAATCGGGAGGCGGAAGCGACTTGATGCGATGCAGCCACAAGAACTGCGCAGTGAGGATGTGGCCCATGAGGCCGAGGATCTTTTCATCGCGCACGTTCTGGCGGGTGAGGCAATCCATCACGCGTTTGTTCGCCCACGCGTTGTATTGATAAAGCTTCAAAAAATATTTCTTCATATTGAAAACGCTTACAGGAGGAGGACTTCCACCGACGGAATGAGATAATCACTTCGCAGCTTTCGCGGTTTACTCCGGTTAGCGTTCGAAAAAGTAACGATTATTTTCCGGATGTAAAAACACGTGTAGTTGCTTGTTGCCTGAAAACGATTTATTATTCATGCCAGGTTTGTAGCGGGAGCATGCGAGTGTACACCATGCAAAAAGAGTGTCCCGCGTTGGTGAGGCGGAGCGTGCATGTCGGGGTAGGGACCTGATGAAGAGTTTGGCATACACCCGACGGTGAGACGAAAGTATGATGCGAACGGTAGCAGAAATAAGCGCTGAAGGTCCGCGATGTGATCGGGAGCTGCCGCTGCCGGCATTAAAGCGTCCGCGGGCCGGTCATATGAACATATGACCATAGAGACCCTTCTTTTACTCACCCGGGAAAGTCGCCTTCTATTGTTACCCGGAATTTCCTAACTTAAACGACTTTTTTAAGGCTGGCTATGAGATTTTTCGCAAAGTACTGGTATTTCTTCGTTGCTGGATTGGTGTGTGCTGTTGCGGCAGTATTTTTTACGCGCGGGAATGCCCCGTCTGCTACCGCGCAGAGAGTTCCAGACGTGGTGGATTTCAATTTTCATATCCGTCCTATTTTATCGGACCGCTGCTTTAAATGTCATGGCCCTGACGCTACCCAGCGGAAGTCAAACCTTCGGCTGGATACGGAAGCGGGTTTGTACCAGGCGCTGAAAGACGATCCAAAGGGTCATGTAATTGTGAAAGGCGATGCGGATCATTCTGAAATGTTCCGGCGTCTCACAGCGGAAGACACATCCCAGGTAATGCCTCCCCCGTATTCGAATCTCACGGTGTCTGACTACGAAAAGAAGTTGATCAGGAAATGGATCGATCAGGGAGCAAAATACCAGAAACACTGGGCTTTCATTCCGCCGAAAATTCAGGAGGTGCCAGCGGTTGACAGCGAGTGGCCGTCCAATGAGATTGACCGCTTCGTTCTCGCGAAAATGGAGGAGTTCAATCTTGAGCCCAATGAAAGAGCGGATCCTGAGCGGCTGCTGAAACGCGTGAGCTTCGATCTCACGGGTTTGCCTCCTTCGACTGAATTGCAGGATAAATTCCTCGGCGATCCTTCACCGGACGCTTATGAAAAGATAGTGGATGAGCTTTTGGCCAGTCCCCAGTACGGCGAAAAGATGGCTGTGCACTGGCTGGACGTCGCGCGTTATGCAGACTCGCATGGATACCAGGACGACGGCCTGCGAACCATGTGGCCGTGGAGAGACTGGGTCATTCACGCCTTCAACGAAAATTATTCATACGATAAATTCATCACCTGGCAGCTCGCCGGTGATTTGTTGCCCAATCCTACGAAGGAGATGGTCCTGGCCACGGGATTCAACCGGAATCACAAGATCACTCAGGAGGGCGGCGTGATCGACGAAGAGTATCGCGTGGAATATGTCACCGACCGCACCAATACATTTGGAAAGGCGTTCCTCGCCCTCACTTTTGAATGTGCCCATTGTCATGATCATAAATACGACCCGATCTCGACGAAGGAGTACTACGGCACCTTCGCGTTCTTTAACCAGGTAAATGAAAAAGGACTGGTTGGCGACATTCAGCTTGCTTCGCTGGCGGACCCGCCAAAGATTCTGATTACCGATGACGATGTGAAAAACATCCTCACCTTCATCAACAAGAAAGAAAAAGAGCCGGTGCCGGTCATGGTCATGAAGGACAGTTCCGTCGTGCGGCCGACTTTTGTTTTGGTCAGGGGAAATTACGATGTGCACGGAGCGCAGGTCGATTTCGATGTGCCGAAGGCGATCTTTCCGTTCGATACAAACCGGTTTGAGAAAAACAGGCTTGGGCTCGCGAAATGGCTCACGGATAAACAGAATCCGCTTACGTCCAGGGTGTTCGTAAACCGGATCTGGCAGGAATTCTTCGGAAGAGGAATTGTGAAGACTTCCGGAGACTTTGGCCTTCAGGGCGAGCTTCCCACCCATCCGGAGCTGCTGGATTGGCTTGCCGTTGATTTCATGGATCACGGTTGGGACATCAAGCGGCTGGTGAAGCAGATTGTCATGTGCTCAACATACCAGCAGTCAGCTGCGATCTCCGCAGAGAAGCTTGCGCTGGACCCGGAGAATAAGTTTCTCTCGCACGCGCCGAGGCTCCGCCTGCCTTCGGAATTTGTGAAGGATCACGTGCTCGCCAGCAGCGGACTCCTGGTGAAAGAAATCGGCGGACCCAGCGTGAAGCCTTATCAACCTGATGGAATATGGGAATTGTCAACCTCCGGACGGGGAGTACTCGCCAACTATGTGCAGGACCACGGCGAGAAGTTGTACCGAAGGGGAATGTACAATTTTATCAAACGAACTGTGCCGCCGCCCGTTATGCTCATGTTCGATGCCAGTAACCGCGACCAGTGCGAGGTCAGGAGGGTGAGCACCAACACGCCGCTGCAGGCGCTCATCATGATGAATGATCCGATGGTGCTGGAGGCGTCGCGGGTGCTTGCCGAGCGCTTGATGCAGGAAAACCTGTCGACGCAGGAGCGGATCATGAAGGCCGCCCGGCTCATTCTTTGCAGGAAGGTCGGGGATAAGGAATTGAGCATTCTGCAGGGATCCTTTGATGAGGAGAAGAAATACTATGAGGCCCAGCCGGCGGAGGCCACGAAGAAACTGGAAGTAGGCGAATACAAGCACCCGGAAACAGTCGACAAGGCGGGGACGGCGGCGCTCATGCAGGTCGTCCTCACACTGTATAATACGGATGAAGCGATTACGAAATAAATTTGTATAACGGTCAATATGAACGAATTTTTTGAAAGCAGGCTGAACGTCAACCGCCGGCATTTTTTGGGCAAGTTAAGCCTGGGGCTGGGAAGCGTGGCGCTCGGATCCCTCCTGAT
>DASVOT010000286.1:0-2711 GCA_036383235.1 Chryseosolibacter sp. | reverse complement strand
CTATGGCAAAGGGATCAGACATGACATCCCCCGCTCTCACCCTATACATTCCCGGCTCGTGCACCGACGAAAAATCAAATATGGCATAATCATATCGAAGGAATTTTCCCCACCGCTGCGGACTCTCCGACAGCACCTCCTTTGCTCCATCCTCGCCAGTCACTTTAAGAAGGCTCACACGGCCGGCCTTGCTTCCCGGTTCTGTTTCGATAATCGCCTGTTTCACCTGGTCGGGATCGTAGCCCACCTGCGAAACGGCAATCATGGGCTCCCTGGTCCACCCGGAAACAACGTGAGGCCTGATCGTCCATTCGATTGCGCCATCCGTGACCTCCGACGGAACGTTCGATTTCACAACCAGCCACCCGCGATTCGACACGTTCCTTTCATCCATCAAAGTCAACTTCCCCGTTTCATCTTCAATCACCAGGTTGCGCATTGGATCTTCCGCGGCAAGCACCAGTTTTTTTCCCTGACCCATGCTGGCTGATCGCAGGCGTCCGTTCTCATCCTTTATCAGCGGACCATTGCCCTGACGCGTCACAATGCCGAAAGCACTACCCAACTGGAAGGTCTTACCATAGTATAGGGGCGGATAGATCTCCATCTGAAAATAAAGTTTGTCCTTCCATGCAGCGGGAATCGGTTTGTCGAGGTCTACCTTGAGCTTAAAAGCGTCGCCATCGGGCTGAACCGTTACAGAATAGCCGAAGTTGAAATCCTCATAGTTCACTTTTGCTGTGATAAGATGGTTGATGCTGTCGATCTCGCGGGTGGCACGGGCGGGGTCGTCGAATCTCTCTCCATTGACCTGTTCCATCCGGATGAACCCATTCGTTGCGATGCGCTGGCCATGCTGGATGATCTCAACACCTCCCTGCTTGCCAACAGGATAAAAATCATGAAATACCAGGACGGAAAGTCCCGGTTTTTCGAGGTATTCGAGCTTGTTAACAGTCCATGAACGATCAGATGTCCTTTTATTGCAGCCGGGGAGAAAAAGGAAACTAATGACAACCAGGGAGAGAGGAATGCAGGATCGGGTTATAGTGGAGTTCGTTGTCATGGAAAATAATTTTTGGGAGAATGGGAGAAGATAACATGATTTTCAACGAGTGTCAGGCAGAAATTGATGGGCGGGTATATAGCAGGACGGCTGCGGAATACAGGATGCCGGCTCGAAAGTCCAGCTAAAAGGACCTGAAAAAAATCTATGGCTGGCCATAATAGCCTGATATCATTGCAATAAAATATTCAGCTTTTCGATAGCCCTCCCCGTTTTCAGTGTGACCGGGATCATAAGGACTTGAATGGCCGCGGCCTAAATTGCAATTCCAAAAAAGAAATTCGATTGTTATGGAACCCACCAAACTCCCCCAGGATGTCAGAAAAATTCCGTAACGTATTCCTTCAACCATTGATGATCGGCCATGTTGTGTTGCTCACCACGTGGCTGCTTATCCTTGCTTTTTTAGCCCACTTCCAGTTCACGATTCCCTGGCAAACCGGGCTGGTTGCATGGGCTGCAGGCTGGAGTGCATGGACGCTCGCGGAATATCTTTTTAACCGGTATCTCCTGCACCTGCCAGGCAGCAAAAATCAAATTCTGAATTCCGTCATCGAGTTTCACTTGCAGCATCACAACGACCCAGACAATATCCAATTTATTTTTGTGCATCCACTGCTGATCGGCGCTTCCGTCCTTCCGGTCATGGTCGGTTCGATCACTGCGGCAGGCGGAGCGGGTTTGCTGGTGACCTCGGGCTTTCTGTTCGGATATCTATGGTTTATATTGGTGCATACACTCGAGCATCACTACCGGGCGCCCGCCATCCCTTGGCTGAAAGACCTTTGGGAGAACCATTACCTCCATCACAAGTTCTCCGAGCATGCGGCGTATGGAGTTTCAACATCGTTGTGGGACCGCCTTTTCCGGTCCCTCCCTCCCAAACAAATTTTCATGGCTGTCGATCCTGTCAACATGAAGGCGGCCACCTCGTACAAGGTCGTGGAAGTCAATGACAAGCTGACGGAAAAGATCTTCCTGGACCTTCCCGCCTCCATCTATCCCGAGGACAAAAACTGGATCCCTCCGATCCAGTCGGAGATCCGGAACATCTTTAATCCAATGGTCAATCCCTATACTACTCATGGATCGGCAAAAAGATGGATACTGGTCGACCAGTGGGGTGCAGCGTGGGGACGCATCGCGGCATTTGTGGACTTTCAGAAAATGTTACAGGACGGTCAATGGATGGGCGGCATCGGTTTCTTTGAATGCAAAGCCGACAAATCGGCGGCCTTCCTGCTGTTTGATACAGCCGTCGGCTGGCTGGTCGAATACTTCAATGTGACCGCCGTGGAAGGTCCGATCAATTTTGGGGAAAACGATAAGTACTGGGGACTGCTCATCGATGGCTTTAAGCGCCCCTCCTATGGAATGAACTACAACCCTCCTTCCTACAGGGGATTTTTTGAAGAGTACGGATTCCAGATTCAGTACAGGCAGATAACCAATCGTCTGGATTTGCATAAGCCGCTCCCTGATCGATTGAGACGGATCGGCGAACGAGTGACCAGTAATCCGAACTATAGCTTCCGATCGTTCCGAAAAAGCAAAACCGGTGGATTCATCAACGATTTCTTAACCGTATACAACGAGGCATGGTCGTCCTTCACGAACTTTCACCCGATGACGAAAGCAGGAGTGG
>DASVOT010000285.1:0-4505 GCA_036383235.1 Chryseosolibacter sp. | reverse complement strand
CCTGCTTCATGATCTGGGCAATGCCCACGTCACCTGTTCCCAACACTACGTTTGTCTCCACGTCTGCGTTGCCATTCTGATTTCCCACCGTACCGGGTCTGCGATCCTTGAGGTGCATCAGCGGAAAGCGACCCGGATATTTTTTCAGCAGGGCTACCGGGTCCTGACCGGGGTGTTTGACCCAGAACACATCCATTTCAAAATTGAGATAGCGGGCGTCGGTATTCTGTACGAGGTAATCAAAGAGAGTGCCTGACTGCCAGGGACGGAATTCATAGCCATGCGGATGGTAGCACAGGGAGAGGCCGTTCTCCTTAAGGAGCTTACCGGCAGTATTAAAGACATTCACGGCGTCTTTGACGTGGTCAATGGTGAATTGATCTCCGTCATGCGGGATCCAGAAGCACACCACATACGTTGCGCCGAAGGCTTTGGCCTCATCGATTGCCGACTGAGGGTTCTCTTTCAACTGGTTGTAATCGGCTCCCACGCTGACCATTTTCAGGTGATTATCCGCCAGCAGTTTTTTAAAGTCATCCATCGGCAGGCCGTACGTGCCGCCGCCTTCTATTTCACGGATGTTCCAGCTCCTGATCTTTTGCAGCGTTCCCGGTATTTCAGTTTTGAACTCATTTCTCAGGCTGTACAGCTGAAGGCCGATTTCAGTTTGGGCCTGTACGCGCGGTGAAAACACCAATAGAACAAATAACAGGGCCAGCAGATATTTTTTCATAATGAAGGTTGATTGAGAACCCAAAATATAAAGAAAATACAAGATTTCTCACGTTTGCATGAGATGGATCCGAAGTTTCGGCGGCGGGGGTGCCGGACTGGCGTCACACAGCCCGGGAAAATTTTTTTTCAATTCTGCTTGAATCCTTTCGGCAAAAGCCGCAACATCGCTGCGTAGAAAACCGGTCATGCGACAAAAATTATTAAGCGACGGGGCAAAGGAACTCAGTTACGAGATCCGGGAGATCGTCAAGAAAGCGGAGCAGCTGAAAGAGCTGGGGCTGGATATTTCCTGGGAAAATATCGGCGATCCGATCCAAAAGCATCATAAACTTCCGACCTGGATCAAAGACATCGTCGCGGATTTGGTACAACAGGATGATGTGTACAGTTATTGTCCTTCGAAGGGAATGCGGGAGACACGCGAGTTTCTCGCCAGGCAGACGAATGCCATGGGTGGCGTCCGCATCACCGCGGAAGACATTTGTTTCTTCAATGGCCTCGGCGACGCCATCGCGAAGGTATACCAGTATATCAATGAAACGTCGCGGGTGATCGGACCCTCGCCCGCTTACTCCACGCATTCGAGCGCGGAGGCGGCTCATGCAAACCATGAACCGCTCACGTACAGGCTGGACCCGGACAATCACTGGTACCCAGACCTGGACGACCTTTACAACAAGGTGAAATACAACCCGAACATCGTCGGAATACTCATTATCAATCCCGACAATCCCACGGGCATGGTCTATCCCCTCGAGACGTTGAAGAGGATTGTGAGCATTGCCAAGGAGTTCAAATTATTCCTGGTGGCCGACGAGATCTACATCAACATCACCTATAACGGAGCCCGGGCGTATTCACTGGCCGAAGTGATCGAGGATGTGCCTGGAATTTCCATGAAGGGTATTTCCAAAGAGCTGCCGTGGCCCGGCGCCCGCTGCGGGTGGACAGAATACTACAACCGCGACAAAGACGAGGACTTCAACCGCTTCTGCCAGGCCCTTGATAACGCCAAGATGATCGAAGTGTGCTCTACCAAGCTTCCCCAGATCGCGATACCGAAGATCTTCGGCGACCCGCGTTTCCGGCAGTACCGCGAAGAGACCAACCGCAACATCGGCAAGCGCAGCAGGATCATTGCCGATATCCTGCATACCATACCGGAGCTGACCTTCAATGAAACGTTCGGCGCATTCTATAACACCATCATCTTCCGAAAGGGCGCGCTGAAACCTCATCAGAAAATCGACATAGGCCATCCGGCAATAAAGTGTCTGGTCGAATCCTGGACAAAGGAGCCCATTCCCATGGACAAGAGGTTTGTGTATTATCTTCTGGCCGCCAAAGGGGTGTGCGTGGTTCCGATCTCGTCGTTCTGTTCCGAGCTGGAAGGCTTCAGGGTTACGCTGCTCGAGGAAGACGAGGATACACTCATCAGGACTTTTGAAGCGATCCGCGACGGCATCACGGCCTACATCCATTCATAGGTGAGCCCTGCATAATCCTGTCGCCGTTGCAAGCAACACTGATAAAAACACGCGGAGGCGAGTCGGTTGTTCAGAGAGACCCGTTTGGGTCTTCCGGCCTTGCCACGACACTCAGCTCTATGCGCAACGTTTCCGGCGCGGATTTTTCGTCAAGGGTTTTATCTTTTCCGTAATTCAATTCCCACTGACGGCGGTCGATATCGAAGTTTGCTTTCGCCTTCAATGTATTTCCATCGAGGTCCACGCGGGCAGGAAAGGTAACGTTCTTGGTCACGTTCCGGATCTGCAGGTTACCGCTGATCATGAAATTCTCTCCCTTCACCAGCGACTTGTTTTCATCTTTTGCTTTGTACGGCTCCACGCCTGTGATCTCGAACTGCGAAGTACCGAACGCCACCGGGTCCAGGCGGTCGCCGGTAGCAAGGTGTGGTTGTGATTTTTCGTCCCGGATTGCGCCCTGCCAGCGCGACTCGAGCGATGTAATGTCGAGGATAAATTTTCCGCCCGACACTTCGTCTTTGCTGGCTGTCACTTTTCCATAGCGCAACGGCAAAGTGCCAGGGCCAGCCTTGCCAATGCCGGCGCCTGAAAAGCGGATCCACGAGTTGGCCGTGTCAACCAGAAAACTCGCGCCGGTACCGGCTTGTGGCAGAAGCTCGTCTGTAATAATGACATTGTCTCCCCGCGGTGTTTTTTCACACGACACGAAAGTGACGGCAGCCGCAATGGCAAACAAGTGCAGGATCGGATGAATCTTTTTCATAATGATGCCTGGTTGCGAATTTCGTTTATTGAAGTATCCCCGGGGAAATATAAAAAATGCATACCACGCAAAGCGGCAGAATCTAAATGAAAACGGCGGTGAAACGTGGCCATAAATAAAAGGCCCGGACACGTCCGGGCCTTTTCTGATCGCTAAGCGTTGGCGAAGAGCTGTGCTACCGGGAGCTGAACTTCACCCCTGAGACGCCTGCAGGCGTGTCGGCTTTTGTTTTGCCCGGTGTGAAGATAAAGTACACGGAATGATATTTTCCGTCTGTAACGGGAATCAGCGGCAGACGAACCGAGCCGTTTCGCTGGTCCTTTTTGGGTACCGTCAGCGTTCCCTTGCCGAGCAATTTCCCCGCCGGCGCATCCAGGCGCGTTTCAAACGATAATGGCACAGTGGGCGGTTGCTGCCATCCGATCATGACGTTGGCCGACCGCACACCTGTAAGGTCGATACTGTCGAGCGCAAACCACCCCTGATTTTCAGGAAGTATGAGAACGTTGTTGTTGTTGTACCTGAATCCGACGAAGCCTTCCTTTTTTTCCTTTCCGGAGAATGAAATAAAACTGCCAGGCAAGGCAAGTGAATTACTCGCAGTCAGCGCTTTGATATTGTTACCTCCCTTATCGGTATACGTGGCCGATATCACCAGGTCGACGCCGGGTTCCAGGTCAGCAGGCGGTGTGATTGTGCCAGACATCGGAAGTGATTTCTGAACTTCGTTGTTCCCGGAGAGCGACAAGATCCAGCCGACGATCTGGTGGATATCACTCTCGGGCAGCGTGGGATGGGCAGGCATTTGCGTTTCGCCCCACACGCCCTGGCTTCCGTTCTTGATTTTGCCGGTCAGGTAATTCGTCGCATCGGGGTTCTTCGCATATTTCTGGGAGACTTGCATGTACGAAGGGCCGATCGATTTTTCGTTGTCCTTGTGGCAGCTTCTGCAGTCGAGGGACTCCACGAGCCCTTTGCCGATAATGTTCACTTCTCCCTGCTGATGTCCCATCGTAGTGGCGGCCTTGTCGTACCCACCCTCCACATAATTGACCGACACAAAAAGGTTCGCCGGGTCAAACTTCGAAGTGTCATTCTTATCGGTGACCATCACTTTGTATTTCAGCGATTCGCCTTCGAGGAAGAAGGACCGGTTGCCTCCTGTTACTTCGATGTTGACAACAGGGGCTTCGTTGCCTGCATAAATGCTCACCGCCTTGCTCTTAGAAGAGGTGCCCTGATTGTCTTTTACCTCGACCGATACCTGATAATCGCCAGGGGTAGCGAACGTGTAATCAAGTTTCGGCTCGGAAGTTTCCTGGGTGTTGCCATTGCCAAGGTTCCACACATACGTGATTGGATCATTCTCAGGGTCTTTTGCCTTGACGGTAGCCGTGAGCTTCAAGGGCAGGATGCCGGAAGTTTTGTTCACATTAAAGGCCAGTATTTTAGGCGGGCGGTTTCCGGAATTATAGTCGATCCTTGCAAGTCCGGAATCATCGTTTTTGCTGAACCATCCG
>DASVOT010000284.1:0-7155 GCA_036383235.1 Chryseosolibacter sp. | reverse complement strand
GTTGGGATTCATAGGGTCCTCCGGCGCAGGGGGCGCCAAGATCATGCGGCGTGTCTTCGGCGAGCAGGTGGAGAATCTATGTTCATCGGGAGAGTATCATTGGTTCGCCGCCAACTTCATTAAGTATGGCGGCACGCTCACGCCGGATGATTTGCCGGTCGATGCCCATGAGCTGGTTGCGCTATGCGCGCCCAGGCCTTTGTTCATCAGCGCGGGTTCGCCGCAGGTCGAAGGCACCTGGATCGATGCCAACGGAATGTTTCTCGCCGGCGCTCATGCGGGCCCGGTCTATCGCTTGTTGGGAAAACAGGATCTGGGAACGCTGGTTCTTCCCAAGCTCGGCACGGCCCTGACAGATGGCGAGATAGCCTTCCGCCAGCACGCCGGTGGACACAGTACAGGTCCCAACTGGAGCACCTGGATCGCCTGGGCGTGCCGCTATTGGGGAGATTGCGAATATTGAAATATACATGCGTGGCCAACCTTCGGATGGTAAGGGGGCTTAGATTCCGGGCAACGGCCCGATGAACGTCAGGAACATGGCGGATGATGTACCTACCGGAGTCTTCACAGGTGGTGACTTCAATCCGTCCGACATGCCCGCCGGAAATTGGGTGCCGTTGGGAAAGAGCAGGAAGATCGATTGCAAATCTGTTTTTCAGAAGGGTCGTGAGATCGGTGTCAAATGGTATATTCTGGAGATGGACAGGTTCGATGGGACGTTTATGCGGCGGTCGATTCATCGCTTGCTTATATTAAAAAAGAGAGACGGATGGAACGCTAACGTCTCGTATGCTTGAATGGTGGCGCCGTGCGTGCGTTTCAGCATTCTGAATCTTAGGCGATTCCTGCGGAGTCGGCCACATTACCCGATTGCATGTTCTAAAAAAGGAGGAACTCCTCCGGAGGCTAACGCCGGCGTACGCCTAAATGCTTGCATTTTAATGCCAAAATTTGGACTTTGATTATGTAAATCATTTGTTCAACAAAAACCCTCTCATTATGGCCAACACATTTAGCCGTATTTACCTGCAATTCGTTTTTGCCGTCAAGCATCGCGCCCGCCTCATTAGTGCCACCCGCAAGGAGGAACTCCACAAGTACATCACCGGACTCGTCTCGAATCGCAAATCAAAGCTCCTTGCCGTGAATGCAATGCCCGACCACACCCATTTGTTCGTCGGTTTTAAACCTGTCATGTTGATCTCCGATTTCATGAAGGAGATAAAAGTAGAAACGAACGAATTCATTAACTCGAAGGGATGGATCAAAGGAAAGTTTGAATGGCAGACCGGGTATGGGGTTTTTTCTTACTCTCACTCCCACGTTGACTCTGTTATCAAATATATCCGGAACCAGGAAAAGCACCATCAACAACAGACTTTCAGGCTGGAGTACATGGAGTTTTTGAAAAGGTTTGAAATTCCGTTCGAAGAACAATATTTGTTCACATTCTTCGATTAGGATGTCCCTGATATGCGCGTTGGGGGAGAGCGCTTTTCGGATGCCTGCGTCCTGTGAGCGGGCATCATTCTATCTTTAGGTGACTCCTGCGGAGTCGGACTTTCCCGATTCCATGTTCTATAAACAGGGGGCTCCCATGGAGCCAATGTATGGTTCCCGCTCGAGGTAGTTGGCATTGACGCATATTGGAGGTCGCGATGTGCATCGGCGGCAGGAAAGGCCCTGACAACTCTGGGTCGTGCCGTCGATATTGAGATGGGGACGACGGTGTGAGGAAATCTCTTGAGGACTCCGAGGCGGACCAACTCCGTAGGAGTTTCCTGTTTATAGCACTGGTCATGGAAAGGAAGCCGGCTCCATAGGAGCCACCTGAACCGTTCGATGAAATGCGACATCACCGGTGGCGACGAGGGCTCTTCGAAAATGGGTGCGCGCTTTCGGGGAAATGGTGCCCGGTCGCTGAAAAATATCTCCAGGTCGAATGTACTTTTGGTCGGCGTTTGTTTTCAAGCAGCAGTTGGGCGGATCCAAAGAGGGTTTTCAAGGCGGGCGGGGGTTGCGCGACTCTTATAACCAGGTACATGCCGGGCTTATATGATGGGTTTGAACAATTTATGGAACCATAACGTGAATTTCGGAGTTAAGCAAAAATAACAGGCGGCCGTCCGCGTTTGTTGATAAGTCCTTCAATTTTCCGTATTGTTAAAAACAGGTTGATCACCGCCTTAGGCACATGTTAGCAGTGGACGACTTCTTTCAGGATATTAACCTCAACGATTTATCGCAGTTGCCCCACTTGTTGCCTCATTTTGAAATAGGTGAATCCACCAATCCCCGTCTTACGGAACTCCAGCGTTACTCCAGCATGACACAATCCCAAAACCAAGCTCCGCCTTGCTGCGTTTGGCAACCACCCCGCGCGTAGTACGCTCAACATTTCTATCAGTGTATGTAATGTTTCCGCTCGCCAGGTCAATGTCTCTACACCAATCCTAATCACCTATGCATCTTATCAGTTTTATTTTGAGTTTTATGTTGTTTACCTCTGTCACCTGGCTCACCGATTTCGAACAGGCGAAATCCCAGGCAAAGAAAAACAATGAATTGATCCTGCTGAATTTCTCGGGGTCCGATTGGTGCGCTCCCTGTATCAAAATGAAGCAGGAAATTTTCGACACACAGAAGTTTCAGGATTTTGCAGCCAGCCACCTGGTGCTGATCAGGGCGGATTTTCCCAGGCATAAGAAAAACCAGCCTGACCCCGGGCAGAAAGCGCGCAATGAGAAGCTTGCCGACCAGTTCAATCCGGGTGGAAGATTTCCACTTACGTTGCTGATTGATGCCAATGCCAAGGTGATCGATCAGTGGGACGGTTATACCAACATGTCTGTCGATACTTTTATCAACGAAATTCTTGCAAAGTCTCATGGTAGATAGCGTGGCTTTCGCACGACAGGCGCGTATCCATAAGCGAACCTGTAAGCTGATGGGAAACATGTTCAGCTTTTCAATTGTCCATGATGATGAAGGGTGGGCAAACCACTGCATTGACAAGGCGGTGGACGAAATCAAAAGGGTGGAGTCCTTGTTGACGACGTTCCGGGAGGACAGCCAGACCAACCGGGTTAATGACGCCGCCGGTGTGACTGGAGTGGTGGTTGACCGCGAGGTTTTTGAGCTCATCAGAAGATCAATCAGGATATCGCAATTGACACAGGGAGCGTTTGATATCACCTACGGATCCGTCGACAAGCGGCTTTGGAATTTTGACACCGGGATGACTTCGCTTCCTGATCCGGCGGTTGCGAAAAGGATGGTTCACCTTATCGACTATAAGAATATTCAACTCAATGACGCCGATGGTTCCGTGTTCCTCAAGAACAAGGGTATGCGAATCGGCTTTGGAGGGATCGGCAAAGGATACGCGGCAGACCGTGGTAAGAAGATCCTCATCGACCTGGGCATCGAAAGCGGTGTTGTGAACGCGTCAGGAGATCTTGTCGCCTGGGGAACTCAGATCGGTGGCCAGCCGTGGACGATCGGCATTGCAGACCCCGATACCAGGACACCGTTTACATCCCTTCCTCTGAGCGGGATGGCAATCGCCACATCAGGCAACTATGAGAAATTCGCGATGGTGAATGGAAAGCGGTATTCGCACACCATCGATCCGAAAACAGGGCTGCCAGTGACCGGAATCAAGAGCGTCTCAGTCATCAGTCCCATGGCAGAATTGTCTGATGCGCTCGCTACGCCCGTGATGGTCATGGGAGTTCAGGCCGGACTGGATATGATCAACCAGGTGAAAGGTGTCGCCTGCATCCTCATCGACGATCGCAATAGGATATTTACTTCAAACAATATTTCCCTTCATTAAGAAAAGTCATGAGGAACAAAATGGTCGTGGTTGCAATCCTTGTCTCCCTGGCAACAGCTGGGTGCAAACCCGTTAAAGAGTATCAGAAAATGTACCTGAACGATTCGGAGATGGAGCTGTCGATGCGCAAAGGCCAGAAGTTCGAGAACAATTTTCAGTTGTACCGCGAAGGCTCCGCTGGCGCTAACGGAGGAAAAACGGGTGGTGGCTGTGGATGTAATTAATGCCTGAGCTTTGGTCAGAATACCAATCATTATACTCGCATTCTACGTTTCAATACTGAATGCGTTTTCGCAAAAAGTTGATTCGGCCGGTTATCACCCCCGCAAATTGAAATTCGAGGAAGTCAATTTCGTGTCGGGCTATTACCGGCAGGATGGGAACAACGCCGCGGTAACGGGTGGAGTGGGTTCGGAAAAGCTGACGGACCTGGCTACAACGTTCGACATCAAGTTATCGAAAATCGATGCCCGAAAACGGATCAATTCTTACGATTTCGAGTTTGGGATCGATACTTACACGTCCGCATCTTCTGATAAAGTAGACCCTTCAACCATATCGTCTGCATCGTCCACCGATCAGAGGTTCTATCCGAGCCTTTCGTGGTCGAGACTGAATGAATCAAAGGGCACATCGATCGGAGCGAACGCTTCTTTCTCCTCGGAGTTTGATTATCTGTCTATCGGTGCCGGAGTCAACGCCTTTAAAGACTCGAAAGATAAGAGCCGGCAGGTGGGCGTGCGGCTACAGACCTATCAGGATTTTGTGACCATGATCTACCCCATCGAGCTGCGGTTCCGGCGCGCCGCCGGGATTGAGCCGCGAGACACCTATAGCGCTACTTTCTCCTATTCACAAATAGTGAACCCTCGGCTCCAGGTACTGTTCTTGCTGGACCTTGCTTACCAAAAGGGATTCCTGAGCCTGCCCTTCAACCGGGTCTACTTTAAGGATAATACCGTCGATATCGAGAAGTTGCCCCGCACGCGTTTCAAATACCCCGCCAGCATACGCGTCAGTTACTTCGCCGGCGACATTGTTATCCTCCGCGGCTTTTACCGGTACTACCAGGATGACTGGGGTTTGACCAGCACCACGGCTGAAATAGAAACGGCAATCAAAATTACTCCCTTTGTGTCGGTCAGCCCGTTTTACAGATATTATACCCAGTCGGCTGTTGATTATTTTTCCCCCTATCGCGAACATTCAAGAAGTGATCGGTATATTACCAGCGATTATGATCTGTCGAAATTCGACAGCCACTTCGTTGGATCAGGGATAAGAGTGATCTCGCCCACCGGGGTTTTTGGAATTGCGCGATTTAACGCAATCGAGATTCGTTACGGCCACTATAACCGAACAACTGGCCTGGTCTCCAATATCGTTTCATTGAACGCCAGGTTCAAATAGTATATGAAGGTATTCCTTTTCATTAGTGTGCCAACCATCACGCTCCTGTTGCTTTTCAACAGAAGCCAGGCGCAGGATGCAGATTCGGTTCATTCCGGTATTCCCATTGCCTCGAAAGCGAAAGGCGGCTGTCGCTACATTGTTCCGCTGACTTTAATTGCTTCCGGCGGGATAATGCTACTGGACAGAGACGGCGACGAGTTTTTTCTCAATAACACCGAGGTAAGAGAGGAACGAAATGAAAATTTCCGAAGGTTTGCGACCCATATGGACGATTATCTGCAACATGCGCCGGCGCTTGCCACGTTTGTTCTGAGCATCGGTGGCGTAAAAGGCAAACATGATCTGGCAAATCAGGCAGCGATCTATCTGAAATCGGAAGTTCTTATGCTGGCATCGGTCTATGGCTTGAAGAAAACGGTGGGTGAAGCGAGACCTGATTCGCGACGAAGAAATTCCTTCCCATCCGGTCATACTGCAGAGGCTTTCGCGGGCGCGACATTTCTGGCAAGAGAATACGGTTATCATACCCCCTGGATCGGCATGGGTGCCTATGCGGCAGCCACGGCGGTTGGCGCCTGCCGGGTGTTGAATAACAGGCATTGGCTTTCGGATGTGCTGGTTGGCGCGGGGATCGGCATGCTTTCGACAGAGCTTGTCTTCCGGACTCACAAGAATCATTGGGGTCGCGCCGGTCACGACAGGGCCGTAGAGGTTGATCCGTTTTTTGGGTACGGCGCCAGCGGACTCTCGCTGAGCTATCGCTGCAAGGTAAATTGAAGCTTGATGCCTGAACTGATTTTTTTCAGGTACTTTTCGAATGGAAGTCCGTAGCTACTTGAAAACTTTTGTATCCGGATGAAATTCTTTCCAGCTGTGCCAGAACTCCTGGTATGCCTTGATTCGAGGGAGCTGGCTTCCGTCCGCGCTTCGTCCCAGGAAATCGTACGTTCCTGCTTCGCTTACCAGGGAATCATTCCGCAGAATAAACTGCTGGTCTTTGTCTCTCCTGAAAGCGGCGAAACTCTGCCCGTCAGACGCAATGGCAAGGACAACCGGAGTGTTGCCGAGTTGATCGTTCAGAATCTGTGATTGCTTCAACCGGATCCAGTCGTAAGCTTTGGACTCGCCGTCAACCTGAATCCCCAATACCCATGATTTATTATTCCATGACAACGAATCTGTTTTTGTCAACTTTCCTTTGCTTTTTCCTTTCTCGAAACGGCCCAGCGTATCATAACTTTCCTTCGAGCGCGCCTCGGCTTGCATCACTTTTCCGAAGGGATGGAGGGAAAAGAACGTCTTTAATGTATACTGATTGGATTCCACTTCGGGCAATGCCTTTCCTTTCAGCGGACCGGTTATCGCTTCCCCTGTTGCCTGACGCCACCAGCTCTTTGTTGTCTCGTCTTCAAACATGGCGTTGAAATGATCCATTCCCACTAATCTGAAATGCTCCGGCTTTCCATCAACGACCGGTTCGTAGACCCGTCCGGTGCGGCATACATTGCAGTAGGTGATCATCACAGGTTTGCCTGCGATCGTATCTCTTACCTGGTGATGATACTGAATATACCGAATGGGGTAGGCTTTCGCTTCGGTACCTTGTGAGACGGCTACCACGAGGCTACTGTCTGTCAACGTATTCTCCGACCTTGACATGAACACCAATCCCTCGGGTTGCAGGAACATATGGTCTGCGGTCATTTCAAAATTGAAGACATACGCGATATAGGCAACGGGCAGCGCGGCGGCCAGGGGTGTCCACTTTTTCCTGGTGCGGAATGCTGAAATGCTACCGGCAAGTATCATCAATCCAAACGCTATCCTGAAAAACCACCGATAGGTGTAAAGGAAATATGCAACGTCAATGGTGTTGAACTGCTGACTTCCTGGCATTGGCA
>DASVOT010000283.1:0-6544 GCA_036383235.1 Chryseosolibacter sp. | reverse complement strand
CTTCCCATCGGGAGCGGTAGGATGGGTGCTGTCGGAGGAAGAATTTATGAAGAACGCGCTTCCGTCTGTAAGCAAACTCAAGATCCGCTACTCGCAGGGCAAAGTGGGAAGCGATTATGCCCGGAACCGCTGGCTCTATATCAGCGATTACTTCAAGGACGACCGGGGCTACATCCATGAGGACCTGGGGCGCAACGCCGTAGCGCAGTGGGAGGAAGCCATGAAGAAAGACCTCGGCTTCGAGCTCGGACTTTTCAACGATCAGTTCAACCTGGTGGTGGACCTGTTCGACGAAAAGCGCGACAAGATGTTGCTTACGCCAAAGAGCGTGACGATGCTCGTCGGTAATTCTTTCAAGGAGCTGAACCTCGGAAAGGTTAAAAAGCACGGCATAGAAGTCGAAGCGAGCTGGGACAGAAGCGTGACGCCGGATTTTTCCTATCACCTGAAAGGCATCATGGGCTTCAATGAAAACCGCGTGCTGTTTAAGGATGATCCGCCATATGCGCCCTGGCACACCAAGCTGGAGGGCAAGCCCCTCAGCGAAATGCTCAGCGACGAGTTCGGGCTCGAAGGCCTTGAATTCAACGGCGTTGAGCTGACCGGATCGGGCTACTACACATCCGTCGACGACATCCACAACAACCCTGCGCCGATCGCCATCGAAAAACTGATCGTAGGCGACTACAAATTCCTCGACTACCTTGCCGACGGAACGATCACCAGCCTCGACAAGTATCCCATCAAAGGGCTCACCTACCCGCCCTGGACATTCTCGTGGGCTACCGGGTTCACCTGGAAAAATTTTGATTTCAATGTTTTGTTCCAGGGGAACATCGGCAAGTACGTGCAGTATAACCAGACCTATGAGGTGGAGTTTATCAAAGGCGATTGGCGCGTGCACTCATCGCAGCTGGATTACTGGAGACCTGACAACCAGGATGCGGGGCATTCCGCGCTGCACTACAGTGGCAGCAGCAGCGCCGACATCCTCTTCTGGGGAGGTGGCGAAGCCGACCGCGGCTACCAGGTCATGATCCAGGACCGTTTCTTCCGCAACGCGGATTACGTCAGGCTGAAGGAAGTGTATCTCGGCTACACATTCAGGTCAGGAGCGCTGAGCCACTTCGCGGGGGTTTCGAGTATGATGGTCTATGCCACCGGTAACAACCTGTGGACGTACACGAAGCTCATCGAAGGGGATCCTGAGCGCAAGGATTTCCAGCAGGGATTCTATCCGCTGATGGCTGGCGGGAGAGTGGGAATCAAGCTTTCTTTTTAACCTGAAAATCGAGGAGACATGAAAAAATTAACGACACTTATATTGGCAGGAATAATGCTGTTCAGCGTGAGCTCCTGTCTTGAAGATTACCTCGACAAGGCGCCCGAATCGGGTCTCACCGAAGAAGAGATATTCACCAAGTACGACAACTTCAAGCAGTTCTTTTACAGCGTTTACGAAGGCCGGAAGTATTACAGTAATGGGTGGTACGACTTCAATATCAAAACGGCCTTTCCACTCTATTTCGCTGAGTGGGACCAAAAATATTCGTGGGAAGGCGTGACGGACGCGGCCGACCAGGGACGTTATATGGAAGGTCACACGTTCAAGAGTGGCCAGGTTTCCGCTTTCATCAACAAGTTTACCTATGATGGAAAGCGGCGCCCCATCCTGCAGTCGATGTTCATGAGTATCCGTACGGCGAACACTGCGCTGCAAAAGATTGACTTGCTCCAGGATGCGTCGCCGGAAGACAAGGACGACCTGATCGCCCAGGCTCATTTCGTGAGGGCGTTTTGCCACTTCGAGCTCATGCGGCTCTGGGGGCCCATGCCTTATTTGACGAAGCCCCTGGGACCAGATGATGAATGGGATCTTCCACGCCTGTCGAAATACGAGACTCTGAAGGCTGTCGCCATGGACATGGATACGGCGGCCATGTACTTCGAAAAAGCAGGAAGGATGCGCCGCGATCTTGGCCCCGGACAGCCGGGTCACCTGAACGATCCGGATCAGGCACGACCCAACGGGGTGGCGGCAAAGGCATACAAAGGGCGGGCCCGTCTCTATGCCGCGAGTCCGCTCAACAACGACCAGGGTATGACGGCGTGGGAAGATGCTGCAAAGGCCAATTGGGAAGCGATCGACATCGCATTGCAACATCAGTATTCCCTTCTCAGCAAAGCCGATTATAAGAAGAACTATGTCGGCACCATGTATACCAACGAACAGCTCTGGGCATGGCATGCCGGTAACCTGTCGTGGAACAACGGCGCGCTGCAGGGACTGTTGTGCGGCATCATCGGCAACAGCGTTTCCTCCTGGTCAGGTGTTTGCCCGACCCAAAACTTCGTCGACAAATTCGAGACGCGCTGGGGCGATCCTCTGAACACCCAGGCCGATCGTGACGCTGCCGCCGCACTGGGACATTACAATGCGCAGGATCCCTATGCCAACCTCGACCCGCGATTTTATATCGACATTCTCTACAACCAGGCTTCTGTGCCGGGTTACAAGACCGCGCAGATCTGGCACCAGACGAACGCTGATGGCTCGACCACGTACGGCGAGCTGCTCGATCCGAAATACCTTGGCAGAAGCCACACCGGCTACATGATCCGCAAGACGTGGGGAGAGGCGAGCAATAAAAACCGGACGAGCGTACTCTACACCGATCCGCTTATGCGGCTCACAGAGTTGTATCTCAATTACGCCGAAGCAGCCAATGAGGCGTATGGTCCTAATACTCCGGCGCCAGGCGCGTCTCTCACTGCCGTTGAAGCGATTGATCTTATCCGCGCCCGGGTTGGAATGGTCCCCACACAGTCGCAATTCACGTCGAGCAAGGAAATCTTCCGCGAGCGAATCAAGAATGAGCGCAACGTGGAAATGGCCTATGAAGGACACTATTATCACGACATCCGCCGCTGGATGGATGCGCCCCAGGCGTACGCAGGTCCGATCGTCGGCATGGACATCGAGAAGGTACCTGTCAGCGCCGAATTCCCGACCGGATTCAAGTACACCCGTCTTCCCCTCGAAGCGCTGCGACAGAGCTCGTGGAAAGATGCCATGTACTACCTGCCCTTCAACCAGGAAGACAATTTCAAGATGAGCCAGTTTGTCCCGAATCAAGTCTGGTAACTAAATCAAACAACTGAAGGTTTATGAGATTGAAAAAATTACTAAACACGAAATACAGATACGCGGGATTGTTGCTCGTCGCTTTGTCGGTTACAACCCCCTTGGCTGCGCAGGAAAAGGCGGCCGGTGACAACAAGCCGGTGAACGACAACAAGAAGCTCGACATCAACATCACCGTAACGGATTCCGAGGGCAATGCCCTTCCGGAAACCTGGGTGGTAGTGAACGAGGGTTTCACGCTGGCGGAAACCGACGAGAAAGGCGTGTCTTCCTTCAAGGCGTCGCCGGACGATTTTGTTACCCTCAGCCATCCCGGCTATGAAAAGACGGTGGCGCTGGCAGCCCAGCTGTCGGCGAACCCAAACGTTGTGCTGCAGGAGGCAAAATTATTCATGACGGCCGACGATGTTGTGCCCCTTCCGTTTATGACGTTAAAGAAACGCCAGGTGACCGGCAGCTATGATGTGATCAAAGGAAGCACACTGGAAAGCTATCCATCCACCGATATCAGGAACGCGTTCACAGGCGTTGGAACAGGACTGGAAGTCCAGGAGATGAACGGGTCTCCCGGCATGAGCGCCGAGGAACAGCTAGCCGTTTTTGGCATCGGCGAAAAAGTGAATATCTCTTCGCGCGGCCTTGACATGATGTACATCATTGACGAGGTGCCCACTAACATCACGGAGATGCCGCTCGATCCGGGCGAGATCGAAAGCGTGACGGTGGTGAAAGACGTGGTGGGTAAATCGATGTACGGCCCCGCGGCCGCGAACGGCATCGTGTTCATCAAGACGAGGAGGGGCAGGGAAAACGATCGCGTCCTCCACGCGAACGCCGAATATGGCGTAAACTCCATCGATCGCATGCCGGAGTGGGTTTCCGGCGCCGACTACGCCCGACTCAACAACATTGCGCGCACCAACAGCGGTCTCGATCCGCTGTACTCGGATGCCGACATTGAGGCGTATGCGAAAAACGATCCCTATGACATGTACCACCCCAGCGTGAATTACCGCGACATGATCCTGAAAAATACGATGAAGTTTCAGCGCGTGAATTTGTCGTCATCGGGTGGAAGTGACCACGTGCAGTACTTCTCCTATCTGGGATACGCAGGCGAGGGCGATATTTACAAGATCGGCGCCCCCGCCGATTACAACAGGCTCAACGCACGATCGAACATCGATATCAAGGTAAACGACTTCGTCAAAGTCCAGTTCGATTTTTTCGGAGGGCTGGCATTCAGAAAGTCGCCGAACTACGGATACGATCCGCAATTTACCTCGGAGGGAACCGACAACCCTGTGCTGACGATCACCGAGTTACCGTCCCTGCTGAGCGATATTACAACCACTCCTCCCATAGCCTTCCCGGTTTATGCCAACAACGCGCCGGAGCTGGAATCGCCTTGGTATGCTGTCAGCGCGAACTACAACACGAATCCCATCGGGAATGTCGTAAAGAACGGTTATTATTCCGAGACGGGCCGCAACGGCGCCTTTAACGTGGCACTGGAGTACGACATGAGCAGTTTCGCAAAAGGACTTAAATCACGCACCTACGTAGGATATAACGGGTTCAACCTCGTCCGCATTGGAAAAGCGGAGAACTACACTGCGTATCGCGCAACGCCATCGCTGACAGCTGCCGGGGCGGATACCATTCTTTTGACAAAAGTCCATGACGGCGTTGACCAGGCCAACCAGGCAAAGCTGCACGACTTCTATTTTCAGCGCTTTGCAGCCTATGAAAACCTGAGCTACGACAAATCGTTTGGCCAGAACAGTCTGCAGACATCGCTTACCTATTATGTCTCGAAAGTTTCAAGGAACGGGATCGAAGAGCCGCAGAGACAAATGATCACCACGCTGGCGGCCGCCTATTCCTTCAATGATAAATACAACCTGCAGGGCGTATTGAATTATACCGGAAGCAGCAGCTTCAGCGCGGATGCGCGATACTTCCTGTCGCCGACCATCGGCGCGAGCTGGATCGCATCGGAGGAAGGATTCCTCAAGGAGTCCGGCGTGATCGACTACCTGAAGGTGCGCGGAGAGTACGGCGTGCTGGGGTACGAGAGTTTCTTCTCCCCGTTCCGCTACCGCGACGACTGGAACAACAACAACACGGGATCCCAATTCGGTCCCTATTCCTCCAATCAGTGGTTCGGCTCGAGCACGGATAACTCCGTGTATCGCACCAGTCCAAGCCGGACCGGGAATCCGGATCTCACCTGGGAGAAACGTAAAGAGTTCAACGTGGGCATTGATCTGCTGATGGCGAACCGCAAAGTTTTTCTCGAATTTAATTATTACAACGAGCTCCGCGATGGAATGATCACGCTGCTCTCGAATCTGCCCCTCGTGGCCGGAACCTCGAGCTGGCTGCCGGTATTCAACTACAACCAGGCGCGTTTCAGCGGTATAGAAGCTGCCTTGTCGTACGCGGCAAGCAAGGGAAATTTCACCTATTCCGCGACAGGCAGGGTTTCAATGCCGAAAGCGGTCTGGGAGAAATATAACGAGCCCAATTACCGGTACGACTATCAGTTTCACAAGGGACAGGATATCAGCGCGATCCGCGGGCAGACGTATGTCGGCCGGTTCGCCACCGACCAGGAGGCGCTGGAGGTGCCGCAGTTATATGACGACGTGCTCCATGCCGGCGATTTGAAATATAAAGACATGAATGGCGACGGCGTCGTGGATGACAACGATGCGAGCAAGATCGGAAATTCGCTGCCGAAGATCCTTTACGCGCTCGAAGCACACCTCGGCTATAAAGGGTTTGAGCTTACCGTAGTCGGGACGGGCAGGGCAATGTACGACATCGTCCGGAACAACCGCTACTACTGGAATGGCTGGGGAGACGACACCTATTCCAAATTCGTAGCCGACAATGTTTTGAACAATGGCAGCGATTATCCCAGGCTCACCTACTATAAAGTGAACAATAACTTTGTAACGTCTGGCTACTGGCTGGAAAAGGGGGGGTACTTCAAGATACAGAATGTTGAACTCGCATGGAAGCTGCCTGAGTCAGCGATGCCCTGGCCCGGCGTCCATGGCATCCGCGTTTTCGCGCGTGGCGCCAACCTGTATACGTTCAGCAAGGTAAAAGACGTGGATCCGGAAGCGATGTCATCCGGTGTGTATGACTACCCCTTGTTCCGCACCGTGACGACCGGCGTTAACTTAACTTTCTAAATGACTATTATGAAAACAATGAAAATATTTCTTGTGTCGGGAGTAATAGCCGTTTGCATTGCTTCATGCGCTGACTTTCTTGATCCCTATCCTAACGGCGACCGGTCTGAAGATGATATCTGGGAATACCAGGATATGGTGCAAGGGTTGATCGGACAGGCGTACGACTATTTGTCGAGGGGCTACGATAACA
>DASVOT010000282.1:0-3969 GCA_036383235.1 Chryseosolibacter sp. | reverse complement strand
GCCTTAAGGGCGGGATGAGCGTCCACTGCTCCGACCAGGGCCAACCACCCCGGATACGAAATGCCCATGATGCCAGCCCTTCCGTTATTGTTTGGGACATTCGCGATGAGCCAGTCGATCGCATCGTAGGTGTCGGTGCTTTCGTCAACCGCTCCTTTTTCCTCCTGATGAACGATCGGCTGATGGATCTGCATCTTGCCTTCGCTTTTGTATTTTCCCCGGATATCCTGATACACAAAGATGTAGCCCTCCCTGGCCAGGTCCGCCATCGAGCGGGATTTCAGCATGTCGAAGCTGTCGCCGACGCTCGCGCTGTACGGCGTTCGCGTCAGAAGAATGGGCAGAGGTGCAGTCTTTTCTTTGGGAGTAAAGATGACCGTGTACAGCTTGACGCCATCGCGCATCGGTATCATGACTTCCTGTTTGTTGTACCCCGAGATGGTCTGAGCCGTGACGGCGGCTGCTGCCAGGAACGGCATGAGAGCCAGGAAATAAATTCTCCTCATAAAATAAGATGATTTGTATTAAGGAACAGGAATAAAGATGCGCATAATTGAAATGACATCCTAACGATCGGGATTTTCTGCCGGCGACGATGCGTTCCATTGCAACTTCGTTTCTCCACGTCTATATTGAAGCAGGAAAACGGGCGTTTAGCTCTTGGCTTTTGGCTTTTAGCTCCTTGCGAAATTCACAGCTAACCGCCAAAAGCCAATGGCGAAGAGCCAGCAGAATCGAAAATCGCGAATGTAAATTCACTTTGATCTTTTTAAAATGAAATCGTTTAACCTGTCAATCGTCTTGTTGGTTTGCGTTATTTCCGGGTATGGCCAGCAACCCGTGGGTGATATCCGCAATCCATATGCAGTTGCCACCTATGAGAATGCAAGCGTCTATTGGAAAACACCTGAGGTGGGCGCGTGCCATGTGAGGTTCAAGGCCGTGAAAGACAAGGTCTGGAAGAATGCGTTGGATCTTGTTTATGACTCGCGTCAGGGTGAATACAGGGGAAGCATCGTCGACCTTGCCGCGAATTTGGAATACCAGGTTGAGCTTGTCTCCGGAGGCGCGAAGGCAACCACGACTTTCAGAACGAGAAGCGGGATTTTTCCTGTCGGCAAGACTACGCTGCTGCCGGCCGGCGAATCATCAAAGCCTGTTGTGATCACCGAATCGGGAACACCCACCGCTTATCACCTGATCACTGTTCCGCCGGACACAAGATCCGTCCTCAACCTGAGAAATGTTTCTGATTACGGCATTGAGGTCGATGCTGATTATGTGATTGTCCGGGGCGTGGAGATCCGGAACGCCAGGATTCACGGCATCCACATCACCGGAAAAAGACACGACGTTGTTGTGGAACAATGCCACATTGCTTTTTGGGGACGTATCGGCGGCCCTTACACGTATGGAAATTTTGAGGGGAACATGGACAGCGGCATCAGCGCGGATGAGGGCACGTGGAATCTGACGATTCAGCGAAACCTGATCGAGAATCCGCGCGGAGCCTCCAACGACTGGGAGACCGGGCACCCCGCGGGGCCCCAGGGTATTTCCATCGCGCAAAGCCTGGGTGGAAATGTTATCCGTTATAATGATATCGTTTCAACAGAGGACCATGGTTTTAACGACGGCATCGGCGGTGAAGACAACTTCTCGGACGTTGGAAACCTGAATCGCGATTCGGATGTCTACGGCAACTTTATCAGTGGCGTGTGGGACGATGCGATCGAAGTGGAGGGAGCCAACATGAATGTGCGCATCTGGGGAAATTATATGGAGCGGTATTTTCAGGGTGTCGCCACGGCGGCCACAACGTTCGGCCCCATCTATATTTACCGGAACGTTTTTGCGACAAGCAGGAGAAGCCAGCGAAATACACTGGGCGGCAACATGTTCAAGCTCGGTGGCAGGGGCGCGTTTCAGGGCGGACGCCGGTATTTCTTTCACAACACCGCCGTTCAGCCAGACGGTCCGCATGGATCTGTGAGCCGGTGTCCGAATTGTGTGGCGTGGAACAATATCTTCGACGTTGCGGAAAAGGCGTCGGGAGATTCGACGAGTAACTTCGATTATAATTATGGCAGTAGCGGCCAGGAAGAACACGGCATCAAATTCACGGGCACTCCCGCCGGCACACCCCTGTTCGTATCGTCGCACCGTCTGGAATTTTATCCGAGTCTTTATGTGAACAGCATTACGTGGGGAGTGGAGGCTTTTGATTTTGGAGACCGGAAGCGCAACATCACCGACCCTGTGATCCAGATCAGAAATCCTCTGGTGGACGGCGGGATGCTCATCCCCGGGTTTAACGATGGCTATAAGGGAAAGGCTCCCGATCTCGGCGCCTTTGAGTCGGGCGCCCCGCCATTGGAATTCGGACGCCGCGCCTATTATGCCTACGATGAGGGCTGGGCACCGTGGGAGAGATACTAGGAACCCGGTGTAGAGGATCAGGAAATTTCGTTCTCCCGATCCGATGTCCGGCCGAAAGAAGGATATTCTTCGGTTCCGAAGGTAAGCTCCGATTGACGGAGGCAGCGCGCCTCGTTTACTTTTTCCTGAGCGTCAGAATGAAACCGCCTCCTTTTGCCATCGCAAGGTTGAGCCGCGATGTTTTACTCAGGACTTGATGACTGAGCGCAAGATCAGACGGATAGCGGTCCGCATTCACACCGTCGACCGCGAGCAGGGCGTCGTACGATCCTTCGCCGAGAAACGAGAGATCAAGTTCGAAGTTTCTGCCCGTCCAGTTCGTCATGCCTGCAACGTACCAGCTGGAGCCTTTTTTCCTGGCAGTGACGATGAATTCGCCCACTTGGCCATCGAGGATCACCGTTTCATCCCAGGTGGTAGGAAGGCTTCCGATCAGCTCCATGAAGGCGGGTTCCAGGAGACCCTGTGACGGATTTCCTGAAAACAGCTGGATGGGGCTGTCGTAGACAATAAACATCGCCGCCTGGTGCATGCGTGTTCCCATCGACATGACTTTTTCGCTGATTGGCCTGAACGTTTTCTTTGTGGCGTTGTCGAGGATGCCCGGTTCATAGTCCATTGGACCCGCGGTCATCCGGATGAACGGGAGCAGGAGATCATGGTCGGGGTTTGCCTTGTCACTCCAGATATTGTACTCGGAGCCAAGCACGCTCTCTCTTGTGATGGCGTTGGGCCACGTCCTGCTGAAGCCCGCGGGCTTGAAAGCGCCGTGGTACATGATCATGATTTTTTCCGCAGCACACGCTTCGGCAACCCGGTGATAAAACTCAACCATCTTCTGATCGTCGCGATCCATAAAATCGGTCATGATGAAATCCACACCCCATTTTTTGAATTGCTTTAAGGCGGGTTTCAGCTGGCGGTCGAGCGTCGATGCCAGCGTCCACATGCTGAGTGATATCCCCTGCGTTTTTGCGTAGGCGGAGATTTCCTCCATGTCGATCTGCGGACTGATGCTGAACAGGTCGGTGGTTTTGCTCCACCCCGCATCCATCATAATACGCTCGAAACCAAAGCGCCTTGCGAAGTCAATGTAGTACTTATAGGTTTCGGTGTTGACCCCTGCTTTGAACGGCACATTGAAGAGGTTGATCCCGATGATCCATTCATCCGTTCCTTTACCGGGCTTGATCCACCCCGTATCGGCCACACGCGACGGCGCTCCCAGGCGATATACGAGGTCGTTCGATGGAAGCTGCGCATCTTTTTCCGACAGCATAAAGACGCGCCACGGAAATGTCCTGGCTCCGGCGGTCCGGGCGATGAAGTCGGCGCGGCGCGTCACCACCTCCTGCGGAAATTCTCCCCCTCGCATCTCCACCTCCAGCGGGTACGGCGCATTCGCACCTTCAAGAGCCTTTCCATCGACAACCTTGAAAAACATCCCCGGGTAGTCTGCCAGATCGGACTCCGTGATCACGGCCTTGATTCCATTCGCGTAGCTCACCATCACGGGAGAAAAGAAGAGAC
>DASVOT010000281.1:0-3551 GCA_036383235.1 Chryseosolibacter sp. | reverse complement strand
GCACCTGGCACCTGGACCTGGCACGGTCTCGTCCGCCCGGACGATTGGGTGTGGGAATCCCGGGGCTGCGCCACTGCGCGGCTCCACCCCGGGCTAGGGTATTACGCCCCTTCAGGGCTGGGTTTGTTTTTGTGGACAACTATGTCCCTATACCCTATACCTTATACCCCTATACCCTATACCCCTTTACCTTATACCCCTTTACCTTCACGCCTACTGCATCTGAATACGTTCGCCCACAGGTGGCGGAGCGAACAACTTCGCCGAGCGGCTGCCGGCGTTGGGACTATTGATATTTCCGAATTCTTTCCTTTGTGCCCTCGAGGCGGGCATGCACGAGCAGGCCAACATCATTAACATTGCCAGCACAACCGCGCACGTCTTTGAAGTGTTGCTTCTCATAGATCACGAAGTTTATTTTTGTGAGCCACGGCATCCGCGACGTTCGTCCGTGCGCAATGGTTGGGCATTCATCCGGAAAGACAATCGGATGGTAACCCCACCCGAAGAGTCATGGAGTCAGCCGCACGTAATATGAACGCGCAACTTCGACATCCTCGCTGCGATTCTATAAAGTGTGCTTTGATGTAAACATCCATCCCGGCTTGTTACCCGAGCCCGGACATGCGCGGCCTGCGCTCACGCGGCCTCAGAGCATCATGTACCTTTTCTTTCAATTTGTCGGATAAACCCTCCGTGGCGATCTGGAACATCCTTGGGCCCCTGACGTCGATGGTCACATGACCTCCCTCCTGCTCTATGTCCTCCCGAAGCGATTGCAGCGCCGCCCCGATGTCGGCGGCGATTGCCTGGGTGGCAAGCTTGTCCTCGTCGGACATTCGCGCCTTCTCCACATTCCCGAATTTCCTGCCGCTGAATAAGATCTCGATTGCTTCCATCTGACCAGATACCATTGCACGCGAAAAAAGAAATGCCAGCACGCTTTCGCTGCTGCCACCTTGCAGCCGGTGACCATGGGATTACGTCCCTTCGTCTTCGATTGTATCCAGCAGCTCAAACAATCCATCGAGATCATACAGCAGATCCTTCAGGTACAGGCTCTCAACCGCGTTTTCGGTCATGAGAAATTCGAACAGCATCCGCCGTAGGTTGCGGTTGAAACGGCGGGCGGGATGATATTCGATAAAACGCACAAGCTCTTCGCGCAATTGCGGGCTCATAAATCTGTCGTTGCCTGCCCCTGCTGTTCTTCCCGTCGGTCGACTCCTGCGCTTAAAGGTTTTCATATCTGAAATAGTTTGATTCACGATGATTTCCGAAACAGGCCGCCCAAGGGCAGCCACAATCAGAACACAATCAGCAATCGCCATTGCTTCAGAGCCTACCGCTTTAGCCTTTCATCATCCGCCGCATACTGCGTGGAAATAGGTGTGGTCTGAAGAACCTGGTTTTCGGTTAAAAAACGAAACCGGGTAAGGCGCAGGAAGGGACACGGACAGAATTACAGGAGAAGAAATCATCCTGGTGGACCGGACATCCCGTAAGGGCAATCCGCAAAATATCTCGATCAAAATGGAATTATCAAAAAGACGCGGCAGTCAAAAAAACCGTCATCGCCTTTATCCCTTTCTCTTCTTTATATATACAATTTTTTTCTCGGCAGCCTGCATCGCTTCCAGGGCGAGCTTTTCGCCCTTAAGCTCATAGACGACACGATCGCTGAGATAGTGCACAAGCAACTCGCGTTCGCTGACCTTTAATATAGCCGCGAGGCGGATCGCCTGCTCGCGCGTCGGCCTTTTCACACCCCTCTCAATGCGGCTTAACAGGGAAGGATCTATTCCAAGCCCGGCAGCCACTTCCCGCAGCAGCAACTTACGCGAAATGCGCAAGGACCGTATGTATTCGCCAAATGTTGGCATCTTGACTGTTTTCAACATGACCGATCTGGTCAATTACACTTCGAATTTATAACTGTTAACATGAAAAACAATGTTTTGTTTTAAATTTCAACATATTTTTTTTCAAGTCGTTTACCTGATATCCGCTGACCCCAGGGTGAGTGGTCAACTGGAATCAGGTAAATAACATTGTAATCTGTTTTGCCTTTCAATCAATAGTGGAATGCGATCAACTCAAGAAGAAATCCGTCAGCGCATTATGGAACCGGGCAACGCAAACGGCTGGTCGATGGAAGAGCAGGCGAAAGATGTCGAGATCGCGCAAGTCGCCCTGCGGGGATATGCTGGTCGTCCGGAAAATTATCAGCATCGGGCGCCGCCATTGCTGAACTGCGTCCTGGGCAGCCGGATGAGGACCGAAGGGTCAGCGGGTTTTGTAAAAGGCCTGTAAAGGTCCGAAGTCTCAGGCGTCTGCCCGCCGGAACCTGATCAACGCCTGGTTTGAAAGTGAAGAGCGGATGGCTTCCCGGGATGAGCCCAAAACGACGAAGCGACGCGGACAAAAAAATAAGGCGGCGAATTTTCCTGAATCCTGTCTACCGCCTCCGCAGGTGCCTCCTGAATTCTCGCGTGCATAAGTCAGTCCAACCCGTCACTGAAAAATTCCTCGATAGTCATTCCCAGTGAATTAATGGTCTTCAGCAGTGAGCTGATCCTCATGTCCTGCGCGCCGGCCTCGTACTTCCCATACTGCGACCTGTTGATCTCATTGTCGTAAGCAAAGTCGTCGCCGTTGTGGTAACCTCTTTCTTTGCGGATCTTCTTCAGCTTCGCGCCGATTTTCTTCAATGTGATTTTCGGATCCTGAGCAATGGAGACGGGCTTCCTGGGTCGCTTCATCTGATAAAATAAACCAATCAGGAAGCCCTTTTTTACTCCTTAAAAGACTACTCCTGATTAGGAGTTTACGTTTCGCGCCCATATATTTGATGCGCGGGGTGGCGGCGACTTCCACGCCGGCTCACCTTGCAAAACAGCCCGAAGCACTCCGGCTGATGTGATCCCAAACACGGAAAAGATGAGCAGGACTTTTCATTTTTCTCATGCCGACTTCCCTATTACAAGAGACCGCAGTTTTCCTGCTGATCGTTGCGCGCCGTGATGCCCCTCGGTGACCGTACGGATGCTGACCTGGTGAGAGACCTGAACAAGGGGATGATCGGGCCTTTGCGGAAATTTACAGGCGGTATGTCAGGGATCTGTTCAATTATGCGAGGCGAAACATAACGGCGAAGGAAGACTGTGAAGAAATCATCCAGGAGATCTTTGAATCCCTTTGGTCGCGCCGCTCGTCGCTGCGCACCGACACGTCCCTTAAGGGTTACCTGCTGGGGATGGCCGCTGCCGGCAGGCCGTGAAGCTGCGGCTTTCGGAAAATCTTTCCAACCACGAGATCGCCAGGCACATGAACATCGCGCTGCGCTCACCGGGGCGAGCACTGACACCTGAAGACACTCGCTAAAAAAACTTTCCACATCTGTAAGTATCCGGCTTCCTCCACGCCACTATAATCCAAAACACTGAATCAGGATATTTTATATATTGATATATACAAGAGAGGCCCTCTCTTTCTCCTATGAAAAAAACGAACCTCGACCACCTCCTCGACAGATACGTTACCGGCCAGGT
>DASVOT010000280.1:0-6636 GCA_036383235.1 Chryseosolibacter sp. | reverse complement strand
GATTCAGTACAGAAGCCTGGACAGGGAGGGATGGGCGGGGTAGGGGTGGTGGTCGGGGTGTCAAAATAAAAATAAGTCAACACACCGATAGCGAAGGCCGGAACAGGAGGAGCAAAAGATTGACTTGCGATTGAAACTTACGGCTGAACTGACAGGTTTATTGGTGCTTGTGCCCATTTTTAGGGACTTTTTTACGCGGAACTAACGCCGATACTCCAGCGAAATTCTTGTGCGTACAGAGTGAGCGGACGACTCTCTTGTCCAAAGTACGACATTGGGTCCTTGAATACACATATCAGATCTTGAACACCCCATTAAGATTTGGTACGAAGTACAAATGGCAATGAGGCCGGCGATCCCGGCCACTGGCACTCTTAAAGCAACTTAGCCGCCTGCGTCTTAAAATATACCTGAATTCTTGCTTTAGGATATATTGCTACTTATCTTTTATCATGAGTGCAGCCTGAAGTCATGCTTACCGAGCTGAAAAGAATCTGTTTGCCTTTGACGTTTTGGATTCATAGTTAAAAGACCCACGCTCATGTTAAGATTATGTACTCTTAAGGTTAGAGAATCAATTAATAATGAGATTAAAGTCAAGTCTGTTGGCCATTTCCTGCCAGTCTTTGCAGCCGCCAGATGCGCAACACCAGCTTATTTTTTGATTGCGCGCCTGTTGCCCATCAGGGCAAAGGAAAATTTTCACCTTTTGTTTTTGTTCATCTGTTTGACCACTTCTTACGGTCAGCCTCAGACACAATCATTAAGAACTGTTGACTCATTGGTGAATCCAGCATTTCGAGTTTCGGAGCTGGAATTTTTCCTCGGTTCTGGAAGTGTTTATTGGCATGGATACGAGACCTACAGAAGGGACCGAGTATTTAAACTTGGCTATTCTGCCGGGTTGGCATTGTCCAAACAATTGGGCTCAAAGCTGAAAATCAGTGCCCGGTTTTCCTATGAACTGAAAGGTTGCTCCCTGATTTCTGACTACCTGAGTCAGGCCTACACGCCTCCCATGATGGTAAAATCTGTTTCAAATATCAATCGAAACTATTTCACCATGTCAATCTTGTCCACGTACCCGATAGTAACTAGTGGCCGTTTGCTGGTGGGCTTGGGTCCATACACAGCATATCTGTTGAGTGGCAAGTTTAAGCGCGAGCTCTATGTGGATGGCGTGTTGGTTGCAAAATCTGGCGGAAGATCTGATCCTGATCAGAGGTTTGATTTCGGGATCGCTGGGATGACAACATATAGATTGGCCTTTGGCGATTATAGAAGGGGTAGCGTGGGACTCATCTACAACCACGGATTGATGGATATTAATGGGCCGATGTCGGTGCAAATACGAAACAGCGCACTGTTCCTGCTTCTGGGAATCACAATCAACAGAAACTCTATTCACAAACAATAACCCTTTCTCTTATGAAAAAAAGTGTATGGTACAAATAGAGCCTAACCCCGAAGGAATTGAATTGAAATCGCGAATGGTGACGATTGCTTTGTCGTCGGATAGGGTTTTTCGCGCGAGGCCTGGTGGGGGCATCTGTCGAAGAGTTTTATTCAACCCCTTCGGGGTTAGATCCCTCGTCGTGCAACCCCGCATTTCATGCGGGGCTATTAATATTTGATCCCTTCGGGATCGGAAATGAGAGAACGTACCGCCCGGCGTTTTAGACAAAATTTTGAAAGATAGTCATACAATCCGGTCGGAACGCACTTGGATAACTGACACTCAAGTCTGCTCGCGACCCGTTCAATCCCTCACTCTTGGTTGCGATCGCCGGTACGTCTTAGCCGCCAGGCAAAATTGCGCGCGTTGAGCAGGAGGAATAGCCCGGCGGCAAATTTGAAGGCTGAGAAAAGCAAAGCACCCAAATTGTTACCATCCGACCAGAAGAGTCTTTTTTCATTCTTGTCGTAATCATTAAAATAGGCGTATGTAACCAGTTTGTAGAACATCTCAGGAACGGCGTATACGATAGCGATCACGCCGATGGCGATAAGCACGACTTCAATAACGTCGGTTTTTTCGAGGGAGCTGTTGATGTAGCCGTTCGCCGGAGCCCTGAGCTTGCCTGCAATCCAGTCCGCATTTGAAATCAGCAACAACCCTGCAATGGTGTTGAATACCAACATATAAAATGGAAGAAGGATGATGAGGATTTCGTCAGAGTCCACGGGCGATCTCACACCCATGGAGAGCATGTAGAACAACAGATCGCGCACATTGAGCGCCGCCAGTACAAAGAGGTAGAGCCCAAAGATTTTGCAGGCTGTACGGAGGAGGGTTTGCGGGTTCACAGGTTTAAGGTAGCAAAAAATACTCAGCAAATCACTGTGGGTGATGGAGGTGTGCGATTGATGTTCCACAAAACTGCCATCACCATCCATGACATTAGTAGAGACAAGGCATGCCTTGTCTCTACTAATGTCCCGGCACGGAGACCACACAACCTGTCTGTGTAAGACCCTTGCAACGCTCTGCCTGTTGGCTGCTGGCGTACTAATTCAGGCGACTCATCTGTGTCACCTCACCCAAACCCTCTCCTGAAGGAGAGGGCTTTTCCACCGCTGGAGCGGTGGTTGCTTACGAAGGGGGTCCTGTGTATACGAAAGACCGGGCGCTGAAATGATTCGGCATCAACGCAAAAATATGTTGCGGTGATAAGATCTCGTTCGGGCTGACGGTAACCGGCACCCAGCACCTGGTACCCGGCACCTGGCACCCGGCCCCCAACACCTCATTCATTTCTCAGCGTGCGTGCAGGGTCCGCGTTGGCTGCCCTGAGCGACTCGTAGCTGACGGTAACCAGGGCGATGATGATGGCGGCAAGACCTGCATAGGCGAACAACATCAAGTCCAGCGGCGTCTTGTACTCGAAGGCCTGCAGCCACTTGTTCATCGCGTACCACGCCAGCGGACCGGCGACCGCGAAGGCCACCAATACAAGCTTCACAAATTCCTGCGACATCATGCCCACGATCTGTCCGACGCTTGCACCCATGACTTTTCTGACGCCGATTTCCTTCAGACGTCTTTCAGCCATGAACGACGAGAGTCCGTATAGTCCAAGGCTGCAAATGATCATGGCGATGGCCGCAAAGTAGCAGATGATCGAAGAGACGCGCTGGTCTTCGCTGTATTGCTTCTGGATATTGTCGTCGAGGAAGGTGTATTCGAATGGCGCATCCTGTACCTGCTCTTTCCAGAGCGCCTCGACGGCGGAGATGGTTCCCGGGAAGGCGGAGGCGTCGACATTCGCGATCATGTAATTGTATCCGTTGCTCCCCTCGGGGATCTGAAACATGATCGGCACGACCGGATCCCTTAACGAGGTTTGGTTGTAATCCTCCACGACCCCGATCACCTGGAAACCGAAGTTCTTTCCCTGCCAGTCGAAGTAGAGTTTTTGTCCCACGATGTCGGCGGGTTCCACTCCGAATTTCTTTGCCGACGTGCGGTTGATGACCAGGTTGCCTTTCGATTCCGCCGCGCGGTTGTTGCTGAAAGCCCGGCCCGCAATGAGCTTGATACCGAGCAGTTCCATGTAACCTGCATCCACGCTGTTCAGGCGATTGAGTACGGCGCTCTCCATGCTGCCTCCTTCCTTGTAAAAGGCCATGTCGCTATAGATCGGGGACCCCGGCGGGCAATTGGTTGCAGACACGGACTTGACGGCGCTCATCTGCACGATGGCATTCTTCAACGTTTCATATTTCTGGCGGGCGCCACCCGTGCGCAGCGGTATCAGGATCTTGGAGTTCGGGTTGAAGCCGAGGTCTTTCTCTTTCATGAATGACATCTGGCGGGAGATGACGAGCATTCCGCAGACGAGCACGATGGCCACGATGAACTGGAAGACCACCAGGCCCTGACGCAACCTGCCCGACGATCTGCTCAACGTGAATTTTCCCTTCAGCACCTCCGCAGGCTGGAACGACGACATATAAAATGCCGGATAGCTTCCCGCAAGCAAGCCCGTGATGATGGTCAGGACAACCAGCGCCGCCCCGAAGAACACCACGTTGTCGTCGGTGAAGGAGATCTGTTTACCTGATAACTGATTGAAGACGGGGAGCGCTGCATACGCCAGGGCTATGCCGATCAGCATGGAGACGGAGACGATGATCATGGCCTCGCCCAGGATCTGGCGTATGAGACTGCTGCGAAATGCGCCCATCACCTTGCGGATTCCGATTTCCGCCGCGCGCTTCGTTGCCTTTGCTGTGGAGAGGTTCATGAAGTTGATGCACGCCAGCAACAGCACAAACACCGCGATGGAAACGATGATATAGATATACGTGATCCGCTGGCTCGCATCGACCTGCGACTTGAGGTAGATGTCCTTGACGGGTTCGAGGAACAACCTTTTGGTGATGCCGAGCGCTTTCATGTCTTCGGAGCCGTACTTGACGAGGAGATCGTTTATTTTTTTCTCCACCACTTCGGGCGACTGACCGGGGCGCAGCTTGAGGAAGCCGCCGACGAAGTTTTGTCCGGCCCACTCGGTCGCCGCCTCCGGATTGTTGCGCACATAGTCGCCCGTCCCTTCGCTCATGATGGAGGTGATGAAGTTCGCTTCGCGGAATGTTTTTTGCTCGCGGTACACGCCCGTCACCTTGAAGTTGACGGGATTGCTTCCCTGCGTGATGACGATGCTTTTATTGAGTGCCGGCTCTGAGCCGAAAAGTTTTTTGGAAAGCGATTCGGAGATGACCACCGTGTTGGCGTCGGTGAGCGCTTTTTTGGGATTGCCTTCTATGAAGTCATAGGTGAGCACGTCGAAGAACGTGGAGTCGGCGACGAACGCTTTGGATTCATAGAACTTGCGGTCTTCATACTGGATGAGGTTCGTTTCGCTGAACATGGGCACCACGCGCGTGGCATTCTCAACTTCGGCGAGCTCGTCTTTCACCGTCATGGGGATTGGAGGCGAGACACTTGCCAGCTTGTCGAAGCCGACTACACCTTTGAATTCCGTGTCGATGCGGTACAGGTCGTTGAGTCGTTCGTGGTGGCGGTCGTATTCGAGTTCATCCTTGACGTACAGTGCCAGCAGCAGGCAGCAGGCTACGCCGAGGGAGAGGCCCGAGATGTTGATGAGGGAGTAGACTTTGGAGCGGACGAGGCTGCGGACGGCGATCTTTAAATAATTACGGAACATAGGGGTGCGTGTTTGGAAGGTACCAGTGCCAATACAGTGCCATGGCCGATTTAGCGCAGATTTCGCGGTTAGTGGCGGTTTGTTGTTGCATCCCCGAACGATTATGTCCGGAAGTGGACGGTCAACGGCAAACGGTGATGAGCGATGATCGGTAATCGGTCTGTGTGCCAGGTTAAGGCGAACAACTACTTCAGTTAATAATCGCTCCTTTGTTTTTGGCCAGCTTTTCATGCCATTTCCGGCGTTCCTCCGGAGTTATGCGCGCCCAGTCTGTTACTTCTCCGACAATTTTTAGTGGAGCGAGGCTTCGGTATGAGCGCGACGGGTTGCCCGGAAATTTTTTGTTTGTGAGGTTCGGATCATTTTCAAAGGATCCTGTCGGCTCAACGATATAGACCCGTTCGCGGCCGTCGCCTTTGGCCAGGGCCGCTGCGAGTCCCGCGCCGTTGACAAGCGCCGTGAAATAGATGTGATTCATGATCACTTCGGTCTTGTAGTTAGACTTGCCTCCTGCCGTCAGCAGATCGCCGGTCTGCAAATCCGCTTTCGTGCCGTGGTAGAAGGGTCCCTTGTCGGACGGTTTTTCCGTGAACGAGTTTGCCCGCTCACGATTCATTACTGCGTTGTCCGCGTCGCCGAGTTCCTCATGGCATTCGGCAATGTTCAGGTAGAGAGACGGTAATGCGGCCTTGACAGGGTCACTGTTCAGGCTTAATGCAAGTTGTAGCGTTGTATCGAGCCATTTTAGTTTGTCGCGAACATTTTTCTGATGACGCGCAACATAAAATGCGGCAATAAATTTTTCAAAGGAGTTTGTCGCTGCGTTCCAGGCCTGAAGAAAGAGGCTGCTTGCTTCTTCAGGTTTACCATTTTCTTCTATGTCCATACCCTGGATACAGAGTTTAACGACAGGGTTATTTGGGCTGAATTCCATTCCGGCAAATATTTTTACAGGTGGAAAAGATAGTGAAAGCGAAGGGAATGGCAAGGGGGCGAGCCGGGAGGGTGACAATTTGCCCGTAGTACCCGTAGTAGCGACAAGGCCTCGCCTTCGCACCAGCGCACAAACACCCCTTGCTACGGACAACCACCGCCTGTGCCGGCAACACGCACCATGATAATTTGGGCCAGACAAAATGGTTCTGTTGTGTTCGAGGATCAGGTGGTTGGCGGGTGATCGGAGACCAGTATTCACAGATTTTCAGTAATCAGTAGCACCCGTGTTTTTCTTTAAGGACGCGATTTGCGACCTTAAAGAACTCCATTCTTCAACGCTTGCGACAAACATAAAGGCTTCTGGAATCTTTTAAGATTTCGTCGAACGTTTTTTTTCAGCCGTTTGGTTTGTACCCCATATAAGAGTGCAAGGTCAAAATCCAGCAATACCAGTTGGTGAGGCGCTGTAACCTGCAGCGCAACCCGTCTCCGTAGTAGAGACAAGGCATGCCTTGTCTCTACTACGGGC
>DASVOT010000279.1:0-5884 GCA_036383235.1 Chryseosolibacter sp. | reverse complement strand
TTAGTAGAGACAAGGCATGCCTTGTCTCTACTAATGCCCTGGCACGGAGACCGCACGACCTGTCTGTGTAAACATTTGCAACATTTTTGTCAGTTGGCTGCTGGCCTGCTGAAACCCAGGCGCTTCCTCTGTATCACCCTCACCCAAACTTTTCCACCGCTGGAGCGGTGGTTGCTTACGAAGCGCGACCATTGTATACGGAAGATCGGGCGCTGAAACGATTCGGCATCAACGCAGAAATCTGTTGCGGTGATAAGCTCTTGTTCGGCTGACGCCCTTGCCCAAACTGAAAAAGTTTAGGGTGAGGTGAGCGGCTCAATTTCCCAACCGCAATTTATTGCGGTGCCGTTTGCGACTTTTTAGCGGTTGTTGCGAAGCGTTTGCACCAGCCGTTGTCACCGGTGGATCTCCTGCTTTTATCTGCGCTGGCAGTCGTTGGCCGACGGAGGGTACAACGCGTTAGCCTCTTTTTGTAATTTTCGGAAATACTAACCGCTTACCTGCATGAAAAGGCCTGAAGGTGCAAGCTTTATTTGCTTGCTTGTGATTGCATTGTTTACAGTTTCCTGCGACGATCAACGCGTTGATCCCGCAACGGACCCATCGTCGGCTTTGGTCGAATCCTCTGCGACTGCCGCGACTGCATTATCCAATTTGATCTATTTTGAAAACATGGAAGGCGCGCTTCCGTTTTCTACCGCCCACGACCTGGACGTTGGAACGTGGGACTACGCGTTACAATTCGTGGCGGACACCGTTTTTCAGGGACTGAAATCGGCGCGCTTTGAAATACACGAAGACCAGCCCCTGGTCGCGACTGGCAAAAGGTCCGAGGTTACGATTGTCAAAGGGTCCGATGGCGAAGTTGGAAAAAATGCATGGTACAGTTTCGCCGTTTTATTTCCCAGTGTTGGTTATGAGTACGACAATGAACGTGAGCTGATCAACCAGTGGTATCAAAACGGAAGTCCGGCCACCTCCCTGCGCACGCGGCGCGACCGGATGCTGCTCGAGAGTGGTAACACGCCTGATACGCGCAGACAGTTCGACCTCGGCCCCATCGTTAAAGACCGCTGGCACGAGTTCGTAATGCATTTTGTTCACTCGTTCGGCGACGACGGCCTGATCGAAATCTGGATCGACGGCGTAAAAAAGCTAACGCTGACCGGTGGCAACATGTATGACGATGTGCTGCCCAAATGGAAGATCGGGCTTTATAAATCGGCGTTCAAGTACGGCACTTCAGACGTATTCAGGCGGATTATCTATTTTGACAATGTGAAAGTCGGAAACGAGTTTTCCACGTACGAGACTATGAAGCCAGGGTTGTGAGAGGAAGATTGACTTTCTCATACTTGAGCACCTCGTCGATCATCAGCTGCGTTGTGTCTATGGAGGAATCGAGAAGCTTTTTCCTTATGGCTTCGTATCGCGCTTTTCCGTCTTTATCCTGAACTATTTCCAGGGCTCGTTCAAGCGCTCGTTGCTGGTGGGCCTCGCTTTCTGTAAAATTGCTGACAAGCTGGTATTTCGTTTCCTGTTCATCGGTATACCCTCTGCCGTCGTTGTCGATAAACACCGCCGGGGTTCCGAGGACCGCCGCCTCGGAAGCCATCGTCGCGCTCTCGCCGAAGAGCAGGGAACTGTAATATAACGCGTCGTGCATTTTGTTGAAGGGAATATGGATCCTGAACTTTTCAAGGTCTTCGGGCAGCCTTCCCTCTGAAGAAATAAATACTCGTGCGTGACGCGCGAGCTCCGCGACGACTCTGCGTTTGCTGTCGAGCGACATCCCGGTGTGGCCGAAATCATGCGCGGCGGCCCACGACACAAATCTGAGGATCACATATTTCTCGGATGGCGCCACTTTTAGCATGGTGAGCACGGAAGGGTCCGGCTGGAAATAGTTCGGATGAAGGTATGACAGCTCCATGTAGCCATTGAAGCGCTGCTGCTTCCTTCCGAGATCAAGGCGATAGCACGCCGGCGTAAAAATCCTGGTAGCAAACGGAACGGTGAGTTTGTGGTGGAGCGCGGCGTGCTCCGTGTCGCTGAATACAAGCGATACTTTTCCCAGGATCCTCGCCACGTGAGAAGGGTAGGGATGGAGAAAATTCAGGAACAAGTCCGGTTTGAACCGCAGTGCCAGCCACAGCAGTTTCAGGTCCGCATAGACCAGGTACATTAATTTGCTGTACTTTCCGGTTTTTCCTTTGCCGCGGTTCACATATGGAATTCCGTATAAGTCCAGCAGCTTGTGCTCGATCTCCTTGTTCCTCGCTACCACCAGCACCTGGTGCCCGTTGCCGGTCATGATCCTATAGAAGTTCCGGAAGTAGTGGACGTGCGCCGGATGGTTAATGTCGATCAGTATCCTCATCTGTTCAATGCCCTCTGGTATACATTGATCACCCGCAATGCAATTGTTTCCGAATCCAGCCCGAGGTCTTTGATGCGCTGTTCGCCAAGGGTGCGTCCCCGCGCCTCGGAAAAGTCCAGAGCCTGATTCAATTTGGCTGCATAATCTTTGGGATTGAAAGAGGCGACATAGCATCCTTCCGTTTTGCCCAGCACCCATTTGACATCGCCGACGTCGGTAGCGACGATCGGGCAATTGCAGGCCATCGCCTCCTTGATCACATTTGGCGAGCCTTCCATGTACGAGCAAACCGCCAGCACCGATACGGAGTTCAAATATTTTGGAACGAAGGAATGCGACACCGGGTAGGGGTTGATAAGCTCGACGTCGCTTCTTTTCAGGTAGGACACGGCTTCCCGGGCAAGCCGGAAGTTTTTTCGAACGCTGTTTTTGCTTCCCAGGAACAGGATCTGCTTTTTTTCCCCATTGAGCGCCAGCTCTGCGCGGTAGGGGGCCGGACTGGCTCTGAACTTGCGGATATCGATCCCGTTGGGAATGACGTACGATTTCCATTTCATGTACACATACCTGTCGATGTTCCGCGACTTGGAAATAATCGCCCTCACAAAAGGCTGGATGAGCAGTGTCAGGAACGTAAGGTACCTGCTTGAAAAGGTCACCTTTCCTTCGCCCACATACTGGCCATATGCATCACTTCCCATCAGCGACAGCACAACCGGAATCCTGCCTGCGGCCAGAACAGCGACCCAGCCTGACAAGGTGAAATGTGCATGGATCAGGTCATAGCGCTCTTGCTTCAGGTGGCTTCGCAATGCACGGCTGGCCCTCCAGTATCCTTTCAGTCCTTTGCCGGCGACCGGGAAGTAATCCACGTCAACGCCGGCGGCCCGGATGGCTTCTCCCTGCTCCTTAATAAATGGCACGACATCGAAACCCTTTACATTTCCGCTGCAGACAAACAAAACTCTCATATTATTTTAATTAATTATCTGACTATTCTGGCCAGCTCCATACCGTGTGCCGGAGTTTTTTCTTCGTGCGCGGTGGCGGCGTCCGGTACCCGGCTCTTTGTCGCCGACAGGATCAGCATCAGGAACGGAGCGTAAGTCAGCGTGCCGATGAAACGGCCCGGCAACAGTACGATGAGAAACATCACGAGTATCGGGTAATAGATCTTCCGCGTTTCACCTGCGATCCGCCCGTTGCCCATGAGAAAATACCGGATGAAGAGAGCAGCAAACAGCAGCGCTCCCGCGATCCCCGTGCTGAAGAAGATCATGTTGATGTCGCTGTGTATGGGCCTGTCCCTTCCAAAATAATGCATGCCGAAATCGTAGGTGTCGAATAGCTTGACGCCAAACAGCACCTCCGTGATGCTCTGCCGCCTTGAATGGTAATCCATGATGTACAGGGTTTCAAGCCACCTTCCTTCCTCGTCATACGTGTCCAGGTCCTCGATTCGCTCGCGCTCCTCCAGCTGCGCTGTCAGGATGTCCTGGTAAAGAGGGTAGGCGACGACGAGCCCGGCGACGACAAACATGCTCAATATGGCGACTTTGAATATCAGCTTCCGGTTAAAGTAGCCGTAGGTCAGCAGTGCGAGAACAAGCATCCCAAGGGCTGTGCGCCTGGTGTTGACAATGATGATGCAAACATTGATGAGTATAAACACGAGGTCGGGCCCTTTTATGAGCCAGCTCCGGTGTTTGTTCGAGAGGACGTAATGAATGGCCAGGAACACGACGATCGGCACAATATATATTCGCGATGTAATGAGGAAACCCGTCGTGAAGGATTCGGAGTACGACTCTCCGAAGTGTAAAATATTGGCGATCACAATATAGATGGGAAGAACAATGAGGAGGAACCTGTTAAAACCTTCAAACTCCTTCAGAAAGTCGGCGTGTGCGCCAATCTGCCGGCCGACCGGTATCATGAGAAGGGTCAGCGTCACCGCCATCACCGTCTTGCCGGAAATAATGATGTCGCCAGGCGAATATGCCAGCAGGATCAACATGTAGAGAACGACGATGAGGAAGATCAGGTCCTTTTTGCCGAGCGCGGATTTCTTCAGGACGAAGACCAGTATCAGCAGGAGCGGGATGATGTATTTCATCGCCATGAAGATCTTTTCGTCCTCATAGAAGCCGTCAAGCATGTCGAACAGCACGTAAAATACCATGAGCGCGTAAATAAAGATCTTCGAGTCATAGAAGAATATGAAGACGAGTGAAATTGCGAGTGCGAACAGGGCCATAGAAAAAACGCTTTATTTATCCGACTGTCTTTAGTGTGAGATGCCGGAAGAAATCCTCCGCATTTCTTCCGGGGCTGACGTCCGTCGAAAGCCGGAGCTTGTTTTTGCAATCAGATCGCTCGAACATTTCAAACAGGTGCTGCCTGTAGCGCTTCAGCGCCGATAGACGCTCTTGATCATCCATGCAGTCGAATCGGCTGCGGCCGGAACGTCTCCCGCGAATCCTTTCCGAAGCTGTTTCGTCCGAAGCATCGAAGTACAACACCCAGTCCGGTTGCAGGTAAAAGCGCGGAAGGTGCTGCCGGAGTTCTTCGTAGTTGCCGTTTTTGAAGATGGTCGCGGACCAAAGGCCCTGGATGCTCCATTGATCGAGAAAGAGTATATCGGCATGTTTTTCCTCGAGGAACCGGAGGGCAGCGGTATGGAAAACACAAAGTTTCACGTACCGGATGATGGAATCGAAACTGCGGATCCCGTTCGCGAGCAAAACGCATAAGTATGACACCAGGCTTGAACTGCGCGACAGGAGAGTTTCCATATATATATAGAGTCGCTTGCGCGCCTTCATTTTCTTTAAATACGTCTTTACGTCGGCGAACTGGTACACCTGAAGGCCCTGTTCTGAAAAATGCCTGGTGAACGCCGCGCAGTTGGTCGACTTCCCGCTTCCCGGCGGACCGACAAACTCGACGATGAGCCTTTGACCCTTGAGCAGGTCTGCCAGCCTTGGTCGGACCGCGGTTATCAATTCGGAATTGCTTGTCGCCTGCAGCATATCAGAGTAAGTTCCATATTTCCTTTGTCAGCAATGGCAGAAGCGCGTTTGCCGGTGTCCCGGAATCGGCAACTATGATCCGGGGCGTCCTGCCGCGCCCGCCACCTTGAATTATTCCCTCACCCTTGGGTGCGGGCAATGTCTCCGGACCGCTTTCAACATTCCCCGAAATCCTGCAGATGAGATCAGGTACCGCCCACACGCTCGCCGAACGATTCCTGGTCCCGCTTTGCCCGGTGCCAGCGGGGAGATGAAGCAGAGCCTCCGGATAATTCTCACAGATGACAATGGCACCTGCGTTTCGTGCCGATTGTATCCACTTTAGCTTTTTTATCATCGCGGCATTGTTGATCGTGCGCTTCAGCCATTTTCCGGGGGCGGCGAACGGGCTGCTGCTGCTGGTTGAAAAATCGTGTGCCTGGTCCCGGGTCCCTTCGCCGGGGAATGTAACCTGATAGACGTCGAGTTTTTT